>JAGNPA010000007.1 GCA_017989885.1 Aquabacterium sp. | reverse complement strand
GCCACCCACCCGGAGGCCCTGGTGGCGGCGGTGGCCGAGCACGGCGCCGACTACGGGATCGCGCTCGACGGTGACGCCGACCGCCTGCAACTGGTCGACGCGCAGGGGCGCCTCTACAACGGCGACGAGTTGCTGTACGTGCTGGTGGCCGATCGGCTTGCCCAGGGCGAGAAGGTGCCTGGCGCGGTCGGCACGCTGATGACCAACATGGCTGTCGAGTTGGCACTGCAAAGCCGGGGCGTGGATTTCGTGCGCGCCAAGGTCGGTGACCGCTACGTGCTGGAAGAGTTGGTCTGCCGCGGCTGGCAATTGGGTGGCGAAGGATCGGGGCACTTGCTGGCACTGGATCGGCACACCACGGGCGACGGCATGGTCAGTGCCCTGCAGGTCTTGCAGGCCGTGGTGCGCAGCGGGCGCTCTCTGGCGCACTGGCTGGACGGGGTGACCTTGTTCCCGCAGCGCCTGATCAATGTCCGTTTGCAACCCGGTCAGGACTGGCGGAACAGCCCCCGATTGGCGACCGTCCAGAAGGACGTCGATGGGATGCTGGTGGGGCAGGGGCGTGTGCTCATCCGCCCCTCCGGGACCGAGCCCTTGCTGCGTGTGATGGTCGAGGCGCGGGAGCAGTCGCTGGCCGATCGGTGCGCGCAGATGTTGGTCGATGCTGTGAGCGCTTGAGCACCTGCTGCCTGACGGCCGGGCCGGCACCCCCGCAGGGTGGCCGGCCTTTTTCTTGGTTGGACGGCGGACCTGGGGCACATGACAATGTGTGGTCAGGAATGTGACAGCTGGCGCATGCCTTGCGAGCGTGGTGCAGGTGTCTGGTCTTTGTGACAATGTTGGTTTCGGTGTCACATTCGCGTCATATGGCCTGCTTACATTCAGCGCTGTCGATATTCATCTGTCAGAAGACAGGAAAGGCGTACACATGAGCTTCCAAATGATTCGCACTGCCGCAGCTGTGGCACTGTCCGTGGCCTCTTTTGGCGTTTTGGCCAATGACGTGACCGGCGCGGGCGCGACCTTCCCCGCCCCCGTCTATGCCAAGTGGGCTGCTGCCTACAACACTGCCACCGGCGTGCGCATCAACTACCAGTCGGTGGGTTCGGGTGCTGGCATCCGTCAAATCAAGGCCAAGACCGTCGATTTCGGCGCTTCTGACATGCCCTTGACGGACGAAGAGCTGGCCAAGGAAGGCCTGATGCAGTTCCCCACCGTGATCGGTGGCGTGGTGCCCGTGGTCAACATCAAGGGTATCAAGCCCGGTCAAATGAAGCTGACCGGCGAAGTGCTGGGCAACATCTACCTGGGCAAGATCTCCAAGTGGAACGATCCCGCCATCGTGGCCCTGAACCCGGGTGTCGCACTGCCTGACGCCGCCATTGCGCCGGTTCGTCGCGCTGATGGTTCGGGCACCACCTTCGTGTTCACCAACTATCTGTCCAAGGTCAACGCCGAGTGGAAGCAGACCGTGGGTGAAGGCACGGCCGTGAAGTGGCCGGCGGGTGCCGGTGGCAAGGGCAACGAAGGCGTGTCGGCTTTCGTCGGCCGTCTGCCCAACTCGATCGGTTATGTCGAGTACGCCTACGCCAAGACCAACAACCTGTCCCACGTGGCCATGAAGAACGTTTCGGGCGAGTACGTGCAGCCTGATGACAGCGCTTTCAAGGCTTCGGCTGCCGGTGCTGACTGGAACAAGTCGTTCTACCAGGTGCTGACCAACCAGCCTGGCAAGACTGCCTGGCCGATGAGCAGCGCCACCTTCATCCTGCTGCACAAGGCCCCGCAAAAGCCTGAGCAGTCGGCTGCTGCCTTGAAGTTCTTTGACTGGGTCTACAACAACGGCGACAAGACGGCGACTGAGCTGACCTACGTGCCGCTGCCTGCCTCGGTGAAGGACATCGTTCGCAAGTCCTGGGCCCAGGTGAAAGATGCCTCCGGCAAAGCCGTTTCCTATAAGTAAATATCTGCCTTAGCAGATCTGGCCGGTCACCTGGGATGGGGTGATCGGCCTCTTGTCGTACCTTGCAGACCCATGTCGAATGACCCACTCCACGGAGGCTGTCGATGACTGCCATTCTTCCTGCTGACAGACTCCCCGGCGCCCCGGCCTCCAAGGGGGCCAAGCGTGAACCTATGACCAACCCTCCTCAACGACGCGTCAGCGCCCCCTGGGCCGATGCCCTGTTTGCCAACCTGGCCCGCCTGGCTGCACTGGTGACCTTGTCCTTGCTGCTGGGCATCGTGGTCTCGTTGGTCATTGGCGCGTGGCCAGCGATCAAGGAATATGGACTCAGTTTCCTGTGGCGTACCGACTGGGATCCGGTGCAGGACTCCTATGGGGGCCTGGTGATGATCTACGGCACGCTGATGACCTCGTTCATCGCGTTGCTGATTGCGGTGCCCGTGAGCTTCGGGATTGCCATGTTCCTGACCGAGCTCTCGCCGAACTGGCTCAAGCGTCCGTTGGGCGTGGCGGTGGAGTTGCTGGCCGCTGTGCCATCCATCGTGTACGGGATGTGGGGTCTGCTGGTGTTTGGTCCCATCTTGTCCACTTACGTGCAGCAACCCTTGCAGTCCTGGACCGGGGGCATCCCTTTCCTGGGCGCGTTTTTCTCCGGCCCCCCCGTGGGCATCGGCATTTTGTCGGCCGGCATCATCCTGGCCATCATGATCATTCCGTTCATCGCGTCGGTGATGCGCGATGTGTTTGAGGTGACGCCGCCGATGCTCAAGGAGTCGGCCTATGCGCTGGGTTCCACCACCTGGGAGGTGGTCTGGAAAGTGGTCCTGCCGTTCACCAAGACGGGGGTGATGGGCGGGATCATGCTGGGCCTGGGGCGTGCACTGGGCGAAACCATGGCCGTGACCTTCGTCATCGGCAACATGAACCAGCTGGATTCGCTGTCGCTGTTCGAAGCGGCCAACAGCATCACCTCGGCCCTGGCCAATGAGTTTGCCGAAGCCAACGAGGGGCTGCATCAGGCCTCGCTGATTTACCTGGGCCTGGTCTTGTTCTTCATCACCTTCGTGGTGCTGTCGTTCTCGCGAATCCTCTTGTCCCGTCTGAAGCGAAATGAAGGAGCTGCATCGTGAGTGCAGAAATGAAAGCCTTGCGCCTGCAGCGCTACAAGTCGCGCAAGCGTTTGAATGTGGTGGCCCTGATGTTGTCGCTGATGGCGATGGCCTTCGGCTTGTTCTGGTTGATCTGGATTCTGATTGAAACCGTTCGCCTGGGGGTCGGTGGGCTGGCGTGGGCCACCCTGACCCAGATGACACCCGCGCCGGGTGACGAAGGGGGGCTCGCCAACGCGATCATGGGTTCGCTGTTGATGGTTGGCATGGCCACCCTGATCGGCACGCCCGTGGGGGTGATGGCCGGGATCTACCTGGGTGAGTATGGCCAGCGCGGTGCGCTGGGCAACATCACGCGCTTCATCAACGACATCCTGCTGTCCGCACCGTCGATCGTGATCGGTCTGTTCATTTATGCGGTGGTCGTGACGCGCATGCAGTCCTTCTCGGCCTGGGCCGGCGTGCTGGCCCTGGCGCTGATCGTGATTCCGGTGGTGATCCGCACGACCGAGAACATGCTGACGCTGGTGCCGCAGGCCCTGCGTGAGGCGGCCTATGCGCTGGGCACTCCGAAGTGGCGCGTCATCGCGACGATCACGCTGAAATCGGTTCGTGCGGGTGTGGTGACCGGGGTCTTGCTCGCTGTCGCGCGCATTTCGGGTGAAACGGCACCGTTGTTGTTCACCGCACTGTCCAACCAGTTCTGGTCGTCCGACATGTCGTCACCCATGGCCAGCCTGCCGGTGACGATCTTCAAGTTTGCAATGAGTCCGTATGAGAACTGGCAGAAGCTGGCGTGGGCAGGTGTCTTCCTGATCACGGCGGGTGTGCTGGCCCTCAACATCCTTGCCCGCGTCCTTTTCCGTCAGCGCTGATGCGCCTGGCCCCCTGATTTGATGGAGTTCCAGACCATGGATACCAAGGTAAACACTGCACAGACGGAGCGCACCAAGCTGGCCGTCAACAACCTGAACTTCTACTACGGGAAGTTTCACGCGCTCAAGAACATCAACCTGACCCTGCCCGAGAACAAGGTCACGGCCTTCATCGGCCCGTCGGGTTGCGGCAAGTCGACCCTGCTGCGCACCTTCAACCGCATGTTCGAGCTCTACCCCGAGCAACGCGCCGAAGGCGAGATCCTGCTCGACGGCGAGAACATCCTCAAGAGCAAGGAAGATGTGTCGCTGCTGCGTGCCCGCGTGGGCATGGTGTTCCAGAAGCCGACGCCGTTCCCGATGTCGATCTACGAGAACATCGCCTACGGCGTGCGCCTGTTCGAAACGCTCTCGCGCACCGAGATGGACGAGCGCGTGGAGTGGGCCTTGAAGAAGGCCGCTCTGTGGAACGAGGTCAAAGACAAGCTGAACCAGAGCGGCTCCGGTCTGTCGGGTGGTCAGCAGCAGCGTCTGTGCATCGCCCGCGGCATTGCGATCAAGCCCGAGGTGCTGTTGTTGGACGAGCCGTGCTCGGCCCTGGACCCCATCTCGACCGGCAAGATCGAGGAGCTCATCCATGAGCTCAAGAGCGACTACACCGTGCTGATCGTGACCCACAACATGCAGCAAGCGGCGCGTTGCTCCGATTACACGGCTTATATGTACCTGGGTGAGTTGATCGAAGTGGGTGCGACCACTGACATTTTCATGAAACCCAAGCGCAACGAGACCGAGGATTACATCACCGGCCGTTTCGGCTGATGACGCAGCCCCTGACCACGCTGAACAACAAATACTGAAGGAGTTGCCTCATGAGCGATAAACACATGTCCAGCCAATTTGACTCTGAGCTCGGCAGCATTTCCACGCGCGTGCTGGAAATGGGCGGGCTGGTGGAGGCGCAGGTGGCGCAAGCCGTTGCGGCGCTGACCACCTTCAACGGCGATGAAGCCACGCTGGTGCTGAACCAGGAGATCTTGGTCAACCAGATGGAGGTGAACATCGACGCCGACCTGTCGACCATCATTGCCCGTCGCCAGCCCACGGCCCGTGACCTGCGCCTGCTGATCGCGATTTCCAAGACCATCGGCAATCTGGAGCGGGTGGGTGACGAGGCTGCACGCGTGGCTCGCACCGTGCAGCGCCTGATCAACACCGGGGTCTCCACCCGTTTGCGTCTGCCCGTGAGCGATCTGCAGTTTGCGGCGCAACTGGCCACCGCCTCGCTGCGGCGCGCCCTGGACGCCTTTGCCCGCCTGGACACCCAGACGGCCATGGAAGTCATCCGCGCGGACAACGAGATTGACTCCGAGTTCGATGGCCTGATGCGCAAGCTGATCACCTACATGATGGAAGACCCGCGCACCATCTCGGCTTCCATCGACCTGGTGTTCGTGGCCAAGGCCATTGAGCGCGTGGGCGATCACGCCAAGAACCTGGCCGAGCAGGTGATCTACATCGTCAAGGGCACCGACGTGCGTCACAACTCGCCCGATGCGGTCGAGTCCATCATCAAGTAAGAAGCAATTCAGGAGCAACCCATGAGCCGAGTGCTGGTGGTTGAAGACGAGATGGCGATCGCCGAGTTGATCGCCCTGAACCTGCGTCACGCTGGTTTTGAGGTGACGGTGGTCGACAACGGCGAAGATGCCCAGACCCAGATCGACAAAGTCATGCCCGACCTGGTTTTGCTGGACTGGATGCTGCCCGGGCAGTCGGGTCTGACGCTGGCCAAGCGCTGGCGCGGTGCCACCCGCACCCGCGACATTCCCATCATCATGCTGACGGCGCGCGCGCAGGAGGCCGACAAGGTGGCGGGTCTGGATGCCGGGGCCGATGACTACCTGACCAAGCCCTTTTCGCCGCAGGAATTGATGGCGCGTGTGCGTGCCGTGCTGCGTCGCAAGGCGCCTCAGGCGCTGGACTCGGCGGTGGAGATTGCCGGCTTGCGTCTGGATCCGTCCACCCGCCGTGTGTCGCGTGGCGAGCAGGAGGTCAAGATCGGGCCGACCGAGTTCAAGTTGCTGCACTTCTTCATGACGCATCCTGAGCGCGTGCACAGCCGCGCGCAGTTGCTCGACCGCGTCTGGGGTGACCACGTGTTCATCGAAGAGCGCACGGTCGATGTGCATGTGAAGCGCCTGCGCGAAGCCCTCTCGCCGGTGCAGCGCTCTCAGTTGATCGAGACCGTGCGCGGCGCGGGCTATCGCTTGACGCAGCAATTGGCCGAAGCAGCGGCCTGACCTGACTGACCAGGACAAGCGTGGATTCAAACCAATCATGGTTGCTGGTGCGGGTGTCGTCCCGCATTGGCTATGCCAGCGTCGGCACGCTGGCCGGATGGCTGGTCGGGCAGTACACCAGTTTCCCCGTCACCTTGGCGGTGGTGGGCTGTGCGTTGGCCTTGATCATCCAGTCCACCGTCGATACCTGGCGTGGGCAACTGCTGCTGGAGTGGCTGCGCACGCCAGACATGGCGCCCCCGTCCGTCTCCAGCATCTGGGGCGAGATTGCCTATCGTGTGCAGCGTTTGCTGCAACTGCGTGAGCGCGCCATTGAAAAGGAGCACGCTCGCTTGGCCGATTTTCTGTCGGCCATTGAGGTCTCGCCCAATGGCGTGATGTTGCTGGATGCCGCCGATCACATCACCTGGGTGAGCACCAGCGCAGCCAACCATTTCGGACTCGATCCCCAGCGTGACCTGCATCAGCGGGTCACCAACCTGATTCGTCAACCCGCGTTTGTGCAGTACCTGAGCGCGGGCGACTTCCGGGAAGGGATGAAGTGCCCCATGAGCACGGGCGCGCACAGCTGGCTGCTCATCCACATCAAGTGCTACGGCGATGGGCTCAAGCTGGTCCTGTCCCAGGACATCACCGAGCGTGAGCGGGCCGATCACATGCGCCGGGATTTCGTGGCGAACGTGTCCCACGAGATCCGCACACCGTTGACGGTGCTCAGTGGGTTCATTGAAACCATGGGCACCTTGCCCTTGACCGAGATTGAGCGTCAGCGGGTCATTGGCCTGATGTCCCAGCAGGCCGAGCGCATGCAGACCCTGGTGTCGGACTTGTTGACCCTGGCGCAGATCGAAGGCAGCCCGAGCCCGGCGCCAGACCGATGGCTGAAGGTGGATGACCTGATGCAGCGCATCGACAACGATCTGCGAGGACTGTCGCGCGAGCGTCATCCCGTCACGGTGACCATCGACTCACAGGACAAGTGCTGCGAGATCGCGGTGGTGGAGTCGGAGTGGCTGAGCGCGATGGGCAACCTGGTGTCGAACGCCGTGCGCTACACACCGGATGGCCAACCGATCGAGGTGCGTTGGCAGATGCTGCGCGATGGCCGGGCCGAGTTCAGCGTCAAGGACGGAGGCGTGGGCATTGCGCCCGAACACATCCCCCGCCTGAGCGAGCGCTTTTATCGTGCGGACAGCAGCCGTTCACGCAATACGGGGGGCACGGGCCTGGGCTTGTCGATCGTCAAGCACGTGGTGCAGCGCCATGGGGGCGAACTCAAGGTGGTGAGCGAGCTTGGCCGGGGTTCGACCTTCAGCCTGACCCTGCCGGCGGTGCGCGTTCGCCTGGTCTGAGCGCGTCGCGTGTGCACCGCGCCTTGACCTGGCGCGGTGGCTTCAGCGGCGGTAGATCACGATCTGCTCTGAGTTGCGCGTGCGCTGGTTGTGTTTTGCGCGCGGCTGCCAGCCTTTGACCTCAGGGATGGCCGCCCGTCCGGGCAACTGAACAATGAGCACCTCGCAGTGGCGCGCGCCCTCGCCCGAGGTGGGCGCCAGGCCGTCGACCCGATACTGTCCAAAATACTCCAGACCCGTCATCAAGGCGACTGTGGCACGCGGGGCGCAGACCATCGTGTCAGCGGGTACATCGGGCCGCATGCGTTCGACCAGTGCGCGGTAGCTGCGTGCCTGGTCGAGGATGGGCAGCCACAAGGTCATGAACAGCAGCCAGCACAAGGCCACACCGCCGGCGGGCAGCACCAGGCTTTTCCACAAGGCGTGAGACACCCGGGCCGTGCGCCAGCGCACCAGCCCCAGCCACAACACGGTCCCGATCAAGGCCACGATGAGGGCCAGCAAGGAAAACTGCGCCTCGGTGCCCGGAACCAGTTTGGTGATGCGCTCTGCCGTGCGCGCGGGGGCACCGGTGTGCAGCGCCACGTAACCCAGCCAGATCAGGATGCCGCACACGGTGAAGAAGAACACCGAGAACCAGTCGATGGCCGAGCCGAGGCTGCGTTGCAAGATGGGCAGCGCAAAGGCGGCCAGCACGGCCAGGGAGGGCAGGGCCGTGAGCAGCGCCCGTTCGTTGGCGCCCATGCTCAGCGAGGCCAGCAGCCCGACCAGGGCTGTGAGCAAGGGGACGGCGATGTGGCGATGTGTGACCTGCCGACGCCAGTGCCAGATGGTCAGCACGGCCAGGGGCAGGGTCGGCCAGGTGAACCACACCAGCAGGCGCAGGACCTCGCCGGGCGTGTCGGGCCACGACAGGCGCCACGACCACCCCGACAAGCCCAGGGCCGACAGGCCGCTGGCCAGGGCCATGGCAAGGACCATCGAGACCAGCACCCAGCGCAGGTACTGGCGAAGCTCGGCCTGACGCGAAAGCAGGCAGATCACGCTCCCGGCGGCACCCAGCATCAGCGCCACGGCTGGGCTGCCGCTGGCCGCCATGACAGGCAGGCTCAGCAAGGCGGCCCAGCGGGCCTTGACGGCCCGTGTCTCGGCCATGGCCAGGCCATAGAGGAAAAGCGTGCTGCCCGTCAGTTGGAGCAGTTCCGGGGTCGTTTCGTGACCCAGTTGCAGCAAGCCCAGCGTGGCAATCAGGGCGAGCACACCACCATCGGCCACGGCGCGAGCGTAATCGGCGGGTTCCGCTTCGCCCCCGAAGGCCAGAGGCAGCGGTTGGGCCGCCTTGGTGCGCGCCAGGTGATACGTGGTGTACCAGGTCAGCGCCAGGATGAGGGCCAGCAGCACGGCAAACGGCAGGCGCGCGGCCAGCGCCGGATCGACCCACGGGCTCAGCACCTTGATGAAGGCACCGCCCAGCCAGTAAGGCAGCACCCCGCCCGAGGTCGGCAGGACACCACCCACATTGGGATGCAGCCACGAGGCCTGACCCAGCGCCAGACTCCACATCTGGCCAAAGGATGCGATGTCCTCGTTCTTCCAGGGATCACGCCCGAACAGGCCGGGCAGCACGTAGGCGGCGCAAAACAGCAGCAAGGCCCAGCGTGGCAGGCGTTGCACTGCCTTCTGGGTGACCAGGGCAGGGGAGACGCGGGATTCCTGAAGGCGTGCGTTCATGCGGTGCGTGTGGAAGCAGGGCAGAAATGAAAAAGGGCAGCCGGAGCCACCCTTTTGAGTATCGCGGAAACGGGCGCAGCGTGAGCAGGCCCGAATGCCGAATTACTTGCGGAACTGCGCAAACTTGTTGCGGAACTTCTCGACGCGACCACCCAGGGTGTCGATGCTCTTTTGCTGGCCCGTGTAGAAGGCGTGCGATTCGGAAGAGGTTTCCAGCTTGAACAGGGGCAGTTCACGACCGTCTTCCAGCTTGATGCTTTCCTTGGTAGGCGCGCACGAGCGGGTGACAAATTGGAAGCCGTTGGACTGGTCAACGAAGACGACGTCGCGGTAGTTGGGGTGAATACCTTGCTTAGGCATAGGGGAACCTCTTGCTGTTTGCATCATCGGTAGCCACCAGGCACCATGCCTGGCACTTTCCGACAGCCGGAAAACCCGAGATTATAACGGGTTTCGGGGTGAATTAGCCACCACGCCTCATCATGTCGAAGAAGTCGTGGTTGTTCTTGGTGGAGCGCATCTTGTCGAGCACGAACTCCATCGCCTCGATCTCGTCCATCGGGTAGAGCAGCTTGCGCAAAATCCAGCTCTTTTGCAGGATTTCGGCCTTGAGCAGCAGCTCTTCGCGGCGGGTGCCCGACTTGTTGATCAGGATGGAAGGGTAGACGCGCTTTTCGGCCATGCGACGGTCCAGGTGGATTTCGCAGTTGCCGGTGCCCTTGAACTCTTCGTAGATCACTTCGTCCATGCGGCTGCCGGTGTCAACCAGCGCGGTGCCGATGATGGTCAGCGAGCCGCCTTCTTCGATGTTGCGCGCTGCGCCGAAGAAGCGCTTGGGGCGTTGCAGGGCGTTGGAGTCGACACCGCCGGACAAGACCTTGCCCGACGAGGGCAGCACGTTGTTGTACGCGCGGGCCAGACGGGTGATCGAGTCCAGCAGGATGACGACGTCCTTGCCCAGCTCGACCAGGCGCTTGGCGCGCTCGATCACCATTTCGGCGACCTGAACGTGGCGCTGAGCGGGCTCGTCAAACGTGGAGCTGATGACCTCGCCGCGCACGGTGCGCTGCATCTCGGTCACTTCTTCCGGGCGCTCGTCCACCAGCAGCACGATCAGGTGCACGTCGGGGTGGTTGGCGACCAGGGCGTGAGCCAGGCTCTTGAGCAGCACGGTCTTGCCGCTCTTGGGCGGGGCAACGATCAGGGCGCGCTGGCCTTTGCCGATGGGGGCGATCAGGTCGATGATGCGGCTGCTGATGTTGTCGTCGCTGCGCAGGCCGTCGCTCTCGAGCTTGAACTGCTCGGTCGGGAACAGCGGCGTGAGGTTCTCGAACATCAACTTGTTCTTGTTGACCTCGGGCGACATGCCGTTGACGCGGTCGACCTTGACCAGGGCAAAGTAGCGCTCGCCGTCTTTGGGCACGCGCACTTCGCCTTCGATCAGGTCGCCGGTGTGCAGGTTGAAGCGGCGCACCTGGCTGGGCGACAGGTAGATGTCGTCCGTGCTGGCCAGGAAGCTCATGTCGAGGGCGCGCAGGAAGCCGAAGCCGTCAGGCAACACTTCGAGAACGCCGTCGCCAAAGACCTGTTCGCCGGCCTTGGCGCGCTTCTTCATGATGGCAAACATCAGCTCTTGCTTGCGCATGCGAGCGATGTTTTCGATTTCAAGACCTTCTGCCATCTCGACCAATTTGGAGATGTGCAGCGCCTTCAGTTCTGACAGATGCATGTAGGGGTACCCTGAACGGAACCCGCAGGCACCTCAACGTTGTGGCAACGTCGGGACGAGCAGGTGAAAAACGCGTGGGTGAAAGGATGGATTGAGGCGAACGCCTCGGCTCGCTCGGGTGACCGGATTCGGGCAGGTGAGGGTGACTCACGCTCCGGGATCTGCACCCACACTGCCGGTTGGGACACCGGTCAGGCAGACGAACACCGACTGCGGTCAGGCAGTCGGTGAACGCATTATAGGGACGAAATGCCCCCGAATATCACAGGTTGCCGTCGATGAAGGCGGTGAGCTGGGCCTTGGACAAGGCGCCGACCTTGGTGGCGGCCAGTTGACCACCCTTGAAGATCATCAACGTGGGGATGCCGCGGATGCCGAACTTGGCGGGCACGTCACGGTTTTGGTCGACGTTCATCTTGGCGACGTTCAGGCGGCCGGCGTAATCCTTGGCGACTTCGTCGAGGATGGGGGCGATCATCTTGCAGGGGCCACACCACTCGGCCCAGTAGTCCACCAGCACGGGCTGGGTCGATTGCAGCACGTCTGCGTCGAAGGATGCGTCGGAAATGTGTTTGATCAGGTCGCTGCTCATGAAACTGTCCTTGAGGGTGCAGGAAAAAGGAGCGCGTCAAAGTCATGACATCGCTCCTGCACAGATATGAGAAGATTTTGACACAGAAGAGATCGATGTCAGGGTCTGACCTGAGAGACCTTGTCGATGACCGTCATAGCCGCAAACTGTTGCGCAGCGGTCGCAGTCATCTTCGGAAATGGGGCGCTTCAGCCCCCTACGCTACAGTATCAACTGGTCTGAATATGTCGTGAAATGGAGGGGCTGCGGTCTTTCTGACCCGGCAGCTCCCTTTTCGATAACGCACTCCATGACGCGTGCCACGCCTCTATCCTCTGACGCCCCACGGTATTTCGGGCGGTTCGAGTTGCGTCAGCAACTGGGGCAGTCCATCGCGTCACAGGTGTGGGTGGTGCTGGACAGCCACCTTCAACATGAGGCGGTTCTGTGTGTCCCGCGCGTGCAGCCCCTGAACGAGGCTGAACGCGAGCTGTGGATGCAGGAGGTGCAGTTGGGCGCGAGGTTGAAGCACCCGCATCTCGCACAGGTCCTGGAAATCGGCGTTCACGAGGGCTGGCCCTTTGTCATCCTGGCTCGGGGCGACTGGCTCACCCTCGGAGAGCGACTGGCCGAGGGCGCGCCGCTGACCGCTCAGGAGGCGGCTGGCATCGTGGTGGATGTGCTGGATGGCCTGGCCTACGCCCATGAGGCAGGCTTGGTGCACCACGACATTGGTCTGCACAGCGTGCTGCTGGACCACTCGGGCCGCGCCAGCTTGGCGGCCCTGGGCGTGGGCTTGCGCGCCGGCGTGCCAGGCCAGCCCCGCCGGCCACTTCTGGACCTGTTTGGTTTGCGCCAGGCGTGCGAGCGCGACGTGTTGATGGTCGGCCTGTTGTTGCACCGGTTGCTCGCCAACCAACCCGCCCTGGACGAAGCGGATCTGGGCAAGGCCGTGGTGCGCGTGGGCAACGAGATCGTGCGCCTGCCCTGGAGCACGCCCCAGGCCGTACCAGACCCCTTGCGTGCGATCGCCAACCGGGCCACGGACCGGCAGCAGCGTCAACGCTATCTGAACGCACGCACCTTGTTGAGCGCCTTGCAGCGCTGGATCAAGACCCACACCGAGGACACCGGTGGGCCGCTGGTCTTGTTGCTCGATCGGCTCAACGCGGTCGGCACCTTGCCCGGTCGCCCGGGCACCGAGCGGGCGCTGGTGTCGTCGCTGTCGGTTGAGACCTTGCGCGTGGATGACCTGGTCGAGGTGGTGTTGAAGAACCCGGCGATGGCCTGGGAAATGCTGCGATCCGTCAACACGGCCTCGTTCCAGAGCCCGGGTGGCGGCGAGGGCGCGACGACCTTGTCGCGAGCCGTGGTGATGCTCGGTCAGCAGGGCATTCGCCGGGTGGCCTCAAGCATCCGCGCCTGGCCGGGGGCGCTGGCGGCACAGGCCAGTCTGAACCCCGACGAAGGCGCTGCTGCCGTGTCCGTGCTGGCCAACGAGCTGCGCCGTCACTGCATTGCAGGGCACGTGGCCCGCTTGATGGCGCCGTTCTCCATACAAGACGAAGAGGCAGCGCTGGCGGCGATGGCGCAGTCGCTGGGGCCGGCCTTGACGGCCTATCACTTCCCGGAAGAGGTGCTGCAGATCACGCGCTTGATGCAGGAGCTGCCGCCCACCGAGCCCGAAGGTCGACCGACACCCGGCATGCAGCCGGAGGCCGCGGTCAGTGCGGTGCTGGGGGTGGACATGGACGAGTTGACGGCGGCTGTGCTGCGCCATTGGGGTCTGCATGAGCGCTTGCTGGCGGCCGCGCGGCCCTTGAGCCGCAGCAACCCGGTGCGCAAGCCGGTCACGCGCGAGGAAACCTTGCGTACCGTGGCCAGCTTGGCCCATGAACTGGCGGCAACCGTGCTGTTGGAGGCCGAGAAGCAGCCTGCGGCCGTACACCTGGTCTACACGCGCTACACGCGGGCGCTGGACCTGACGCCCAAGGAATGCATCCAGAACCTGGAGCTGGCCACCCGCCTGGTGGATGGCCGGCGGCGTCCGGAGCCGGTCAACCCAGCTTGAGGGCTTGGGCGCAGGCCTTGACCAGTTCGGGGCCCTGGTAGATCAGGCCGGTGTAGATCTGGACGAGGTCGGCACCCGCATCGCACTTGGAGCGTGCATCGGCGGCGCTCATGACGCCCCCCACACCGATGATGGGGTAACGCGGGCCCAGGGCCGCACGCAGCTGACGGATCACCTGGTTGCTGGCTTCCAGCACGGGCGCGCCACTCAAGCCGCCGGTTTCTTCGGCATGGGGCAGGCCCTTGACGGCCTCGCGCGAGATCGTGGTGTTGGTGGCGATGACGCCGTCGATCTCGTTTTTCTGCAGCGTGGCGGCAATCACGCCCACCTGGGTCTCGTCCAGGTCAGGGGCGATCTTCACGAACATGGGCACCGTGCGGCCATGGCGCTTGATGAGGTCCTGGCGGCGCTCTTGGAGCTGGGCCAGCAGGGCGTCCAGCGCCTCGTCGCTTTGCAGCGCACGCAGGTTTTTGGTGTTGGGCGACGAGATATTGACCGTGACGTAGTCAGCGTGCGGATACACGCCTTCCAGGCAGATCAGGTAGTCATCGACGGCGTTTTCAATGGGGGTGACGGCGTTTTTGCCGATGTTCAGGCCCAGGATGCCGCCGTTCTGGCGGAAGCTCGCGCGCTTGACGTTGGCCAGGAAGGCGTCCAAGCCGTCGTTGTTGAAGCCCAGGCGGTTGATGAGCGCGTTGGCCTCGGGCAGGCGGAACATGCGGGGCTTGGGGTTGCCAGGCTGCGCCTTCGGGGTCACGGTGCCCACTTCCACAAAGCCGAAGCCCATGGCGCCCAGGCCATCGATGACGCGGCCGTTCTTGTCCAGACCGGCGGCCATGCCCACCCGGTTGGGGAAGGTGATGCCCGCGATTTCGACCGGGTCACAGACGCGCTCGGCGCCCCACAGGCAGGCGAGGGGGGTGTTCTGAAAACGGGCCAGACCGGCCATGGTCAGCTCGTGCGCGGCCTCCGGGTCCATTTTGAACAGCACGGATTTCGGCAAGGAGTAGGGAAGTAAGGCCATGAGGTGGCAGCAAGGGCACACGTGTCAAACAAGCCGCTATTGTCCCCGATCTCGGGGCAGGGGTTGCCATGAGCCTGGATTGGCATGGGTGCGGCGGCCGGTATGGCAAACTGCGCCCCCTGAACCAGGGCAGGGCGTGAGCGTGTTTTGCCATGCGCACCTGCCCGTGTGAGCGTTTCTGAATGAGGCCCAGCTTGGACAAGATCCTGATGCAATTGGCGGCGGAACTGAAGGTTCGCCCCGCGCAAGTCAACGCTGCCGTGCAACTGCTGGATGGCGGTGCAACGGTGCCCTTCATTGCCCGTTATCGCAAGGAGGCCACCGATGGCCTCGACGACACGCAGCTGCGCGATCTGGAGGCCCGTCTGGGCTATCTGCGCGAGCTGGAAGACCGCCGCGCTGCCGTGCTCAAGAGCATCGAGGAGCAAGGCAAGCTGACGCCCGAGTTGCGTGCCGCCATCGAGGCCGTGCCGACCAAGCAGGAGCTGGAAGACCTGTACCTGCCGTACAAGCAAAAGCGTCGCACCAAGGGCATGATCGCCCGCGAGGCGGGCATCGAGCCATTGGCCGACAAGCTGTTTGCCGACCCGACGCTGGACCCGCAGGCCGAGGCAGCCGCGTTTGTGAATGCCGATGCCGGCTTTGCCGACACGTTTGCGGTGCTGGACGGGGTGCGCGACATCCTGTCAGAGCGTTGGGCCGAAGATGCCACGCTGATCGGCAAGATGCGCGACTGGCTGTGGTCGGAGGGGCTGTTCAAGGCAAAGCTGATGGCGGGCAAGGACGAGCACAACCCGGACGTGGCCAAGTTCCGCGACTATTTCGATTACGACGAGCCGATTCGCACGGTGCCGTCGCACCGGGCGCTGGCCGTGTTCCGTGGGCGCACGC
>JAGNPA010000157.1 GCA_017989885.1 Aquabacterium sp. | reverse complement strand
GCGCCAGGCCAATTTGCAGCGCATGATGTCGTCGCTGGGTGGGGGCAGCGGTGGCCCGGGTGCCGCAGCGCGCTCGACAGGCCCCTCGGCGGGCTATGCCGGTCGCATCATCGCGCGCATCAAGCCCAACATCGTGTTCACCGAGAGCCTCAACGGCAATCCGCAGGCGGTGGTGGAGGTGCGCTGCGCGCCCGATGGCCGGATCATGTCGCGGCGTCTGGTGTCCTCGTCGGGGGTGGCGGCCTGGGATGAGGCGGTGCTGCGCGCACTGGACCGCACCGAGGTTTTGCCCGCCGATGTGGACGGCCGGGTGCCGACCCTGATGCAGTTGAGCTTCAAACCGCGCGATTTCTGAGTCTGAGGGCGGGGAATGTGCTTTTTTTGCCCCGATTTCGGTCATTTTTTTTATAGCATGGTGCGAGCCTGTACAACGGGCTGAACCGCGGCGACCGCGTGACCTGGACTGACATGCCTGATACCGACCTGCCCCTCTCTACGCCCTTGCCATTTCAGGACACCACGCTGAGCCTGGCGCCCCTGGATCTGGTCACCGAGGAAGGTGAGGACGCGACGGGTCCGGACAACGGGGTCTTCCGCTGGCCGATGCCCCCTTTTGCGGCCTACCCCCCAGCCGCTCCGCAGACCGAGTCCGAACCGTGCGAGATCGAGGGTCTCAACGGCCGGGTGATGCGGGGCCGCCTGAGCTTTTTCGTGCCCCAGGAGGGCGTGGCCCACGTGCAGGTGCCGCCCGCGCGCACGACGATGCCATTGCGTTTCAGCCAGTTCCGCAGCCTGCGGCTGACCCGTGCCGTGTCGCCCCTGACCCACAAGGCGGGGGCCGATGCCGCTCAGGACGCCCTCAACGACTGCCTGGTCAGCCCCTACCGTGTGACCATCCAGGATGGGGCTGTGCTGGAAGGTGTGACCGTGGGGCACGCCGAAACCGCGTTCGGGGTGTTCCTCTTCCCGCCCGAAGGGGAAGAGGGGGCGGTGACCCGTCTGTTCGTGCCGCGTGACGTGTTGACCGATACCGATTTCGGGGTGCCGCGTGGGCCGGGATTCATGGACACCGAGGTGTTGACCGGAGCCGAGCTGACGCTGGCGGTCGAAGCGCAGGCGGTGCAACGCAAGGAGAAGCTGAGCGAGGTCTTGCAGAGTCAGCTGGTGGTCACCCGCGAGCAACTGCTGCTGGCCATCGACAAGCAGAGCAGCATGCCCATGGTGCGCATCGGCGAGGCGCTGATCGCCATGGAACTGATCAACGAAGAGCAGCTTGCCAGTGCGCTGGAGCGCCAAAGCCAGGACCGCTCGGTGCCGCTGGGCGAATTGCTGGTGCAGATGGGCCTGGTCACCTACGAGCAACTGCTGCTCGCCCTGGCGCGCAAGATGGGCTATCCGCTGGTGGATTTGAGCAAGTTCCCCATCGACCCTGACGCGCTGACCAAGCTGGCTTACAACGTGGCGGCCCGGCTGAAGGTCGTGCCGCTGATGTTGCGCAATGGGGCCCTGATCATCGCGGTCGACGACCCGAGCAAGCGCCTGGTGCTGTCCGAGATCGAGTTCATCGCCCAGTGCAAGGTGGTGCCGGTGCTGGCGCAGGCCACGCAGCTCGAGACCATGATCAAGGAGGCCTACCACCGCCTGGGGGCCGACGTCTGGGACCAGCCTTTCACCCCGGTCACGGACAGTGGCGCAATGGACCTGGAGAAGCTGACCTCGGGTCGGCTCATCGAGGACCTGGAAAAAGAAGGGCTCGATCGCAACCAGCAAGATGAGGACCACCCCATCGAGCAGAGCGACAACTCGCTGGTGCGCCTGATCAACACGATGATCGTCGAGGCCCATGCGCAGGGGGTCTCCGACATCCACATCGAGAGCTACCCGGGGCGCGAGAAGATCAAGATCCGCTTCCGCAAGGACGGGGTGCTGGTGCCCTACCTGGAGCTGCCACACAACTACCGCTCGGCCATGATCGCGCGCATCAAGATCATGTGCGACCTCGACATCTCCGAGCGCCGCCGGCCGCAGGACGGCAAGATCAATTTCGCGCGCTTCGTGCCCCAGTACCGCATCGAGTTGCGCGTGGCCACGGTGCCCACCAACAACGGTCTGGAAGACGTGGTGATGCGGATTTTGAGCTCGGCGCGGCCCCTGCCGCTCGACCAGATCGGGCTGAGCCCGAACAACCTCCAGCGCCTGACGGACGCGATGGAGCGCTCCTACGGCATGATCCTGTGCGTCGGGCCCACGGGTTCGGGCAAGACGACGACGCTGCACTCGGCGCTGAGCTTCATCAACGTGCCCGAGCGCAAGATCTGGACGGCCGAAGACCCGGTGGAAATCACCCAGCCGGGCCTGCGTCAGGTGCAGGTCAACACCAAGATCGACTGGACCTTTGCCAAGGCGCTGCGGGCCTTCCTGCGCGCCGATCCGGACGTGATCATGGTGGGCGAAATGCGCGACGTGGAGACCGCCGGCATGGCGGTGGAAGCCTCGTTGACCGGCCACCTGGTGCTGTCGACCCTGCACACCAACAGCGCCCCCGAAACGGTGACCCGTCTGCTCGACATGGGCATGGACCCGTTCAACTTTGCCGACTCGCTGCTGGTGGTGCTGGCGCAACGGCTGGTGCGTCGGCTGTGCACCCACTGTCGCGTGGCCGAGCCGGCCACCGAGGCCTACCTGGACGAGCTGGCGCGTGACTACCTTTATGCCTTTGGCAAGGACAACACGGTGCTGAGTGTCGAGGCGGTGCGCGCCGACTGGCAGCAGCGCTTTGCCGTCGAGGGTGTGCTGAACACCTATCACAGTACCGGCTGCGAGCATTGCAGCCAGACAGGGTACAGCGGGCGTGCCGGCATTCACGAGCTGATGAGCATCAGCCGGGATCTGCGCCGCTTGATCCAGACGGGCTCGCGTGCCGAGGAACTTCAGCACCAGGCCATGCTCGAAGGAATGCGGACCTTGCGTCAGGACGGCATCGAGAAGGTGTTGTCGGGCATCACCAGTCTGGACGAGGTGCGTGCCACCAGCAATGTCTGAGTGTCGTGCACATTGGCACACACGGATTTGGAAAAAGGTGCAAGATAGTCAGTAAGGAAGTTTTGTTTGATCTTTGGTGTTGAGGCGATGCCTGATGTGGCGCGCCGGGTCACCATGGCGGGTGGTCCGACCGTTTCCAGGCATCGATGGCGTGAGTCGATGTTGGGAGGTCTGCATGGACGTGATCAGTCACTTCGCCGCTCGTTACGAGCGCACCCGTGAGGAAGAGTATTCCCTGGAGGAATACCTCGAACTTTGCAAACGCGACAAGCTGGCTTATGCCACGGCGGCCGAGCGCATGCTGCAGGCCATCGGCGAGCCGCAGATGGTGGACACGCGCCACGATCCGCGCCTGTCGCGCATCTTTGCCAACAAGGTCATCAAGCTCTACCCGGCCTTCGAAGAGTTCTACGGCATGGAAGAGGCCATCGAGCAGGTGGTGTCGTACTTCCGGCATGCCGCGCAAGGGCTGGAGGAACGCAAGCAGATCCTGTATCTGCTGGGGCCGGTGGGTGGCGGCAAGTCGTCGATTGCCGAGCGCCTCAAGCAACTGGCCGAACACGTGCCCTTCTTTGCACTCAAGGGCTCGCCGGTGAACGAGTCGCCGCTGGGGCTGTTCGATGCGGCCGAAGATGGCCCGATCCTGGAGCAGGAATACGGCATCCCCCGGCGTTACCTGCAGCGGGTCTTGAGCCCCTGGGCGGTCAAACGCCTGGAAGAGTTCGGCGGTGACATCCGTCAGTTCCGCGTGGTCAAGCGCTACCCCAGCATCCTCAAGCAGGTGGGCATTGCCAAGACCGAGCCGGGGGACGAGAACAATCAGGACATCTCGTCGCTGGTGGGCAAGGTCGACATCCGCAAGCTGGAAACCTATGCCCAGGATGACCCGGATGCCTACAGCTACTCCGGTGGCCTGTGCCTGGCCAACCAGGGGCTGCTGGAGTTTGTGGAAATGTTCAAGGCGCCGATCAAGGTGCTGCACCCCTTGCTGACCGCCACCCAGGAAGGCAACTTCAAGGGCACGGAAGGCTTCGGGGCCATCCCGTTTGACGGGGTGGTGCTGGCCCACTCGAACGAGAGCGAGTGGAAGGCCTTTCGCAACAACAAGCACAACGAGGCGTTTCTCGATCGCATCTACATCGTCAAGGTGCCGTACTGCCTGCGCGTGAGCGAGGAGGTCAAGATCTACGAGAAGCTGATCCGCACCTCGTCGCTGAGCCAGGCCCCGTGCGCGCCGGGTACGCTCAAGATGATGAGCCAGTTCGCGGTGCTGACGCGGCTGAAGGAGCCGGAGAACTCCAGCATTTTCAGCAAGATGCAGGTGTACGACGGCGAGAGCCTCAAGGACACCGACCCCAAGGCCAAGTCGATGCAGGAATACCGCGACTATGCCGGCGTGGACGAGGGCATGAGTGGCGTCTCCACGCGCTTTGCCTTCAAGATCATCTCCAAGGTGTTCAACTTTGACAGTGCCGAGGTGGCCGCCAACCCTGTGCACCTGATGTACGTGCTGGAGCAGCAGATCGAGCGCGAGCAGTTCCCGGCCGACACCGAGCAGAAGTACATCGCCTACATCAAGGAGATGCTGGCGCCGCGCTATGCCGAGTTCATCGGCAAGGAGATCCAGACAGCCTATCTGGAGAGCTATTCCGAGTACGGCCAGAACATCTTCGACCGCTATGTGACCTACGCCGACTACTGGATCCAGGACCAGGAGTACCGCGACACCGACACGGGCGAGAGCTTCGACCGGGGCGCGCTGAACGCCGAGCTGGAGAAGATCGAGAAGCCGGCCGGCATCGCCAACCCGAAAGACTTCCGCAACGAGATCGTCAACTTTGTGCTGCGGGCTCGGGCCAACAACGGCGGCAAGAACCCGCTGTGGACCAGCTACGAGAAGCTGCGCACGGTCATCGAGAAGAAGATGTTCAGCAACACCGAAGAGCTGTTGCCGGTCATCAGCTTCAACGCCAAGTCCAGCGCCGACGAGCTCAAGAAGCACGAAGACTTCGTCAATCGCATGGTGCAGAAGGGGTACACGCCCAAGCAAGTGCGGCTGTTGTGCGAGTGGTACCTCCGTGTTCGTAAATCGTCATGATGATCCGTCCACGCATGACAAAGGCGCTGCATGACACGTCAACACATCATCGACAGGCGGCTGGCGGGCAAGAACAAGTCCATCGGCAACCGTGAGCGCTTCCTGCGTCGCTACAAGACGCAGGTGCGCGAGGCGGTGCAGCGCGCCATCAACGGC
>JAGNPA010000156.1 GCA_017989885.1 Aquabacterium sp. | reverse complement strand
CATACTGCCTCCCAAGCTCTTGCCATTGAGCGGCAAGCGAGCGCTCAACCTTCCTTGGCCGAACGTGTTTCGAGGCCCAAAACTCGTGCCATACTTGGCCTCATGCGGTTGAATTTCCTATCCGTAGCTCCAGCCAGGGTTGCCAAGCGCGGCCCAGCCGTCGTAATCGTTTTTGTTGCCGCGGGTGTAGACCATGGCGTTGATCGACGACGATCCGCCCATCACCTTGCCCCGCGGCTGGTAGCCCTTGCGACCGTTGAAGCCGCTTTGCGGCACGGTCTCATAACTCCAGTTGGCTTGGCCGGTCTGCGCCATCAGCGCAAGGCCCAGTGGGCAATGAATCAGCACCGAACTGTCCGTCGGGCCTGCTTCAAGCAGCGCGACCGAGACATTCTGGTCTTCACTCAGGCGGCTGGCCATCACGCAGCCAGCCGAACCACCACCGACTACGACGTAGTCAAACTCTTGCAAACTCATAGGAAGCCCTTGCTAGTCAGTTGGGGACAGCGCCAAAGATCCATCCCGCAAGTTTTTATTCAGTTGGGGACAGAGCTGAAGATCTGTCCCATAAGTTATTTACTTCGTCAGGAAATCGAGGTACTTGGTGGCGAACTTGCCGTAGGGCGGCCACAGGAACTTGATCGCGCTGAACGGGGCCTGGTACATCACCGGGCGCATCTTGGAGAAGGTGATGAAGCCTTCGAAGCCGTGGTAGTGGCCCATGCCGCTGTCACCCACACCGCCAAATGGCATGTCGTGCTGGCCGGTGTGCAGCACGATGTCGTTGACGGTGACACCGCCAGACATCACGCGTTGCAACAGTGTGTGGATCAACCCCTTGTCATTGCTGAACGGGTAGAAGGCCAGCGGGCGCGGGCCTGCGTTGATGGTGTTCACGACTTCGTCTATCGATGTGTAGGGAATAACGGGCAGCACCGGGCCAAAGATTTCGCGGGTGCGCAGCTCGCAATCGGCGGGCGCGTTGAGCACAATGTGCGGCGCAATCTTGCGGGTTGTCGCGTCCCATGCCTTGCCTGGAATCAGCTGGACCAGCGTGGCTCCACGCTCCTTCGCTTCTTCCATTGCGCGGGTGATGCGGTTGAAAGCGCGGTCGTCGATCACTGACGTGAAGTCGGGGCTGTCCAGGGTGGGGTAGCGGGTAGCGACCAGTTTCTTGGAAGCCTCAACAAATGCATCCACTTTGGCAGTGGGCACAAATACGTGGTCGGCCGTCGTGCAGATTTGTCCAGCGTTGAAGTACTTGAAGAAGGTGATGCGCTCGGTCGCCTTTTGCAAAGGGTAGTCGTCGCAAATCAGGGCGGGTGCCTTGCCGCCCAGCTCCAGTGTGACTGGGCACAGGTTTTGTGACGCGGCGGCCATGACAGCGCGCCCTGTCAGACCCGAGCCAGTGAACAGAATGTGATCGAACTTGAGTTTGGAAAACTCGATACCGACGCCGCCGGTTTCGTCGAAGAAAGCCAGCTTGTCCTTGGGGAAATACGCAGGGATTTTTTCAATCAGCAACTTGGCCAGATGGCGTGAGTTTTCCGACATCTTGACCATGCAACGATTCCCTGCGGCGAACGCGGAGGTCAGGCCGCCGAAGCACAGAAAGATGGGGAAATTCCACGGCACGATGTGACCCACCACGCCCAGCGGCTGTGGAATCACGCGGTTGCTGGCGCCAAAAAAGTTCTTCATGTCGATGCTGCGGCGCTGCGGCTTCATCCATTTCTTCAGCTGGCCAATGGTGTGGTCGACACCTTCGATCACGCCATAGACCTCTGCAAAGAGGGTTTCATGGCGTGAGCGGTTACCGTAGTCGGCGCTGATGGCGTCCAGAATGGCTTCGCGGTTTTCGCGGATAAAGCGCTGCAGCTTGCGCAGGTCTTCTTTGCGCTCGGCAACGCTGGGGTAGGGGTGCGCCAGGTAGGCGGCGCGTTGCAGTTTCAGTGTGGCTTCCAGATCGTTGCGCACGGCGTCGATGGGGGTTGCGGAATGCAGGGGTATTGCGGACATGGCGTCACCTTTAAAAATAACTTTGCGGGACAGATCTTTAGCTCTGTCCCCAACGGATCAAAGCGAATAGTACGCTCGTGCGGAAATTTTGGTATCCGTATTGCCCCGAGGTAACGTGAAATCAGTTTTGGTAACTGGTATCCAGCCGGTCCAGCTTGCGGATCAGCGCGGGCCAGGCGAAAGCGCCGCCCAGGCCTCCGGTTTGTACCCGCATGGCTTCGGCCACGCCCTTGACGATCAGCGGGTTGACCTGGTTGAGCTCGCCGCCGGCCTGCGCCCCAATCTGGATCTGGCATGTGGACTCGAACACGTACATGGAAAGGAACGCGTCGGCGATGGTTTTGCCCACGGTCAGGAGGCCGTGGTTGCGAAGCATCAGGAAATTGGCTTGCCCCAAGTCGGCCTGCAGGCGCGGCTTTTCCTCGTCGCGGAAGGCCACGCCTTCGTATTCATGGTACGCCAGCGACGCCAGTACGAAAGTGGACTGCTGGCTGATCGGCAGGACGCCACATTTCTGCGCGCTGACGGCGACACCGGCGCGCGTGTGGGTGTGCAACACACAGCCTGCATCCTCACGCACCTCGTGCACCGCGCTGTGGATCACAAAGCCCGCCGGGTTGACGCTGAAGGGCGATTCAATCAGCTTGTTGCACTGCTGGTCGACCTTGACCAGGCTGCTCGCCGTGATTTCGTCAAACATCAGGCCATAGGGGTTGATCAGGAAATGGTGCTCGGGGCCCGGGATGCGGGCGCTGATGTGCGTGAACACCAGATCGCTCCAGCCGTACATCGCAACCAGGCGGTAGGCGGCGGCCAGGTCCACGCGGAGTTGCCATTCTTCGGGGGAGACCTTGTCTCTGAGAGAGGGGATGTTCATGCCTTGGTTTCCAGTGCGTCGGTTTTGTAGATGGTGTTTCGGGGCTTGGCCAATACGTGGCGCACCATGGGCTCGAAAGCGCTGATGGGCAGCGTGTCGTACTTCCCGTCGAACGCCGGGTCGTCATAGAGCGTGATGAACTCTTCGGTGCGGGCGTAATATTCGTGCCCTTTGAACATGTCGCGCATATTGCGGTTCATGCCAATGTGGTGGAAGAAGTTGTAGCCCTGGAAGATGCCGTGGTTCTGGATCATCCAGTGGTTGGCGTCAGAGACAAAGGGCTTCAAGATCGCGGCGGCGATATCCGGGTGGTTGAACGTGCCCAGCGTGTCACCAATGTCGTGCAACAGTGCGCACACCACGTACTCTTCATCACGCCCATCGCGCAGTGCGCGGGTCGCGGCTTGCAGGCAATGGGTGTAGCGGTCAATCGGAAAGCCGCCATAGTCACCGTCCAGCAGTTTCAGATGCGCCAGCACGCGGTCGGGCAGGGACTTGGTGAATTGCATGAACTCGCCGCCGATGACTTGCCAGTCTTGCTGGGTGCTGTCCTGCATGCGGGTGAAGTTGGCGCGGGCGTTCATGGAGCTCTCCTCAATGGAAATTTCCTTTAGCGTAGCGCTGCTGGTTGCCCGGGCGTGTCATGCAATGGACAGGCTAGGGTAAACACTTGTGATTTCTGAGTGTGAGTACAGGCTACCGCCTAAATCATTGCTGGGCAACGTTAGTTCTTGATCCGGCGTGTCGGGTACTCCCCTCCGCGGATGTCCCCCGGGCCGTGAGGGCCCTCCTCCTTGATTCCGCTGCGGAGAGCACCCAACCCACCTGATCTTGGGGGGGGGGCTGGCGAGTAAGTGACCCGAAGCCACGTCTCGTGTGACGCTTCCTCAAGCGGATGGTGCGGGGTTGGCCTCATTGCGAAATCAAGGAGGAGGGCCCCTCACGGGCCCGGGGGACATTCGCTTTGAGGCTTACCTCGTGCCGTCAGCGGGCGAAAGAAACGTCTTAGGCAGAAAACCGCGAACCAGCCCAAAGCACTTGGTCAATGACCCCTTGAACCTGCGCCTTATGCCCATCAGACTTCAATGTGCCATCGTCATTGAACGCTTCACTGGCCCGACCCAAAGCAAACTGTTTGGGCGCAACCCAGCACTGCAAGTTCAGCATCAGCGGCTGCAAGTGGGAAAGCGAACGCAGTCCACCCAATGCGCCGTTGGACGCGGACAGCAGCCCTACGACCTTGCCTGCCAACGGGTCACGCGATCCCCAGACCGAATGGCCCTTGACCGGGCTGCTGGCCCAGTCGATGGTGTTCTTCAACAGGCCGGTGTAACTGGCGTTGTACTCGGGCGAGACGATGATCCAGGCCGGGTGCGCGTCCATGGTGTCTTTGAGGCGGATCACATCGGCGGGCGTGCCGCGCGCTTCAAGGTCGGCGTTGTACAGCGGAATGTCGAAGTCCGCGAGCTCGATGTGGGTGACATCAGCCCCGGCGGCGCGTGCCAGATTGGCGGCGGCGGCGGCGAGACGGCGGTTGAAGGAGTGTTCACGGGTGCTGCCCGCGAAGATGAGGAGTTTGGTCATGCGTCTATTGTCGCCAAACAAAGCCCGTAGTGATTGCCCAAAAATGAGGCAACCGGTAAAATCGCGGGTTATCCCCCATCTGGCGCACCCCATCCTGTCGTAGGTAGCGCCCCACAAGAACACCATGCTGTATCCAGAACATTTCGATGTGATCGTCGTCGGCGGCGGCCATGCCGGTACCGAGGCGGCGCTCGCGGCTGCCCGTATGGGCGCCAAGACTTTGCTGCTGTCGCACAACATCGAGACACTGGGGCAGATGAGCTGCAATCCCTCCATCGGTGGCATCGGCAAGGGCCACCTCGTGAAAGAGGTGGATGCGATGGGCGGCGCCATGGCGCTGGCGACCGACGAGGCGGGTATCCAGTTCCGCATTCTCAATTCCAGCAAGGGCCCGGCCGTGCGCGCCACCCGTGCGCAGGCCGACCGCATTTTGTACAAGGCGGCGATCCGCCGCATGCTGGAAAACCAGCCTAACCTGCAACTGTTCCAGCAGGCGGTGGACGACCTGATCATCGAAGGCGAACGCGTGGTCGGCGCTGTCACGCAAGTGGGAATCCAGTTCCGCGCAAAGACCGTGGTGCTGACGGCCGGTACCTTTCTGGACGGCAAGATCCATGTGGGCCTGAATAACTATGCGGCTGGCCGGGCAGGAGATCCTCCGGCTGTGTCATTGAGCGCCCGGTTGAAAGAGCTGAAGCCTTTGATCGAAAAGCATTGGGATAGTCTGGTGCACCTGGCAGCCTCGGTCATGAGCGGACATGCCAGTGCGGTGGCAGCTCTTGCGCGGTTCGGTTCTGCCGCCCAGGGCGATCCAATCTATGAGG
>JAGNPA010000006.1:4032-16028 GCA_017989885.1 Aquabacterium sp. | reverse complement strand
GATCGAGAAAATCGCCCAGCTCAAACCGGCTTTCGCCAAGGACGGCAGCGTCACCGCCGCCAATTCCAGCTCCATCTCCGACGGTGCAGCCGCCCTGGTGCTGATGCGCCAGTCGGCCGCGCAAGCTCAGGGCCTCACGACGCTGGCCGTGATCCGCGGCCATGCCACCCATGCACAAGAGCCAGCCTGGTTCACCACGGCCCCGGTGGGCGCCATGCGTGCGCTGCTCACACGCCTGAACTGGACCACCCACGACGTGGACCTGTGGGAGATCAACGAAGCCTTCGCCGTGGTCACCATGGCCGCCATGCACGATCTGCAACTGCCCTACGAGCGCGTCAACGTCCACGGCGGTGCCTGCGCCCTCGGACACCCGATCGGTGCCTCGGGTGCCCGCATCATCGTGACACTCCTGGGTGCCCTGCGCCAACGTGGCCTGCAACGCGGCGTGGCCAGCCTGTGCATCGGCGGCGGCGAGGCCACGGCCATCGCCATCGAGCGTCTGTGAAAGGCGCCACCGCATGATCCTCAACCACGAACAGACCCTGCTGCGCGACACCCTGCGCGCCTTCGCCCGCGAGCGTCTGGCTCCCCACGCCGCCGACTGGGACCGCCACCACACCTTTCCCGCCGACGCCCTGAAAGAGCTCGGCGCCCTGGGCGTCATGGGCATGACCGTGCCCGAAGTCTATGGCGGCGCCGGCCTGGACTACATGAGCCTCGTGCTGGCCATCGAAGAAATCGCGGCCGGGGATGGCGCCACCTCCACCATCGTGAGCGTCCAGAACTCGCTGCCCTGCGGCATCACCGCCAAGTACGGCAGCGAAGATCAAAAGCAGCGCTGGCTGGTCCCGCTCGCCAAGGGCGAGGCCCTGGGCTGCTTCTGCCTGACCGAACCTCATGTGGGCTCCGACGCCTCGGCCATCCGCACCAGCGCCACGCTGGACGGGGATCACTGGGTGCTCAACGGCGTCAAGCAGTTCATCACGACCGGCAAACACGCCGATGTCGCCATCGTGCTGGCCGTCACCGACAAGAGCGCCGGCAAGAAAGGCATCTCCTGCTTTCTCGTTCCCACCGCCACGCCGGGCTACATCGTGGCGCGCCTCGAAGACAAAATGGGGCAACGTGCCAGCGACACGGCGCAGATCATCTTCGAGAACTGCCGCGTTCCGCTCGACGCGCTCATCGGCGCGCCCGGCGAAGGCTATCGCATCGCCTTGTCGCAGCTCGAAGCGGGGCGCATCGGAATCGCAGCGCAGTGCATCGGCATGGCACGCGCTGCACTGGAAGCCGCCCTCGCCTATGCACGTCAACGCGAGTCCTTCGGCAAGCCGCTCATCGAACACCAGGCTGTCAGCTTCCGCCTCGCCGACATGGCCACCCAGGTCGACGCCGCGCGCCTGATGGTCTGGCGTGCCGCTCAACTGAAGGACGCAGGCCAGCCCTGCCTGACGGAGGCGTCCATGGCCAAGCTGTTTGCGTCCGAGATGGCCGAGAAAGTGGCCTCCGACGCCATCCAGATCCACGGCGGCTATGGCTATGTCAGTGACTTCCCTGTCGAGCGCATTTACCGGGACGTGCGGGTCTGCCAGATCTACGAAGGCGCCAGCGACATCCAGCGCCTGGTGATTGGGCGGGCACTGGCCCAGTCGGGCTGATCGCCTCGCCGCGCACTGCGCCAATGACGCGGTGCCAACGAAAAAAGGCCCTCTCGCGAGGGCCTTCAAACTTGGTTGCGGGGGCCGGATTTGAACCGACGACCTTTGGGTTATGAGCCCAACGAGCTACCAGACTGCTCCACCCCGCGACAGAGGTGACGCGCCAGAAGCAACTTCTGACTTCATGCTGACAGCCGAAGCTGCAACATGCACTGGAAACGAAAAGCCGCTCTGAGACAACAGGCTTTTCTAGGCTTTCGCCAAATTTTGGTTGCGGGGGCCGGATTTGAACCAACGACCTTTGGGTTATGAGCCCAACGAGCTACCAGACTGCTCCACCCCGCGACAGAGAAAGCTATTATGGCACAACTTATCCCGCTTGACCAGTAGCATCCGCAAAAAGGTCGAAAAGGCACCGCGCCGTGTGCGAGCCGAGCGCTCAGTCACCCACTGATGCGCCCATCACTCCGTTCAACAGCGCTGACCCAAGAAAAAACCCGCCACGCTTGCACGTGACGGGCTTGAGGGCGTCGAACGCCAGGCTGCTTATTCAGCAGCGGCTTCGACAGCAGCTTCTTCGGTGCGCTCAACCAGTTCCATGTAGGCCATCGGGGCGTTGTCGCCCACGCGGAAGCCCATCTTCAGGATGCGGGTGTAGCCACCCGGACGCTTGGCAAAGCGCGGGCCCAGCACGTTGAACAGCTTGACGACGTTGTCGCGGTTACGCAGACGGTCGAAAGCCAGACGCTTGTTGGCCAGAGTCGGCTCCTTGGCCAGGGTGATCAGCGGCTCGACAACGCGACGCAGTTCCTTGGCTTTGGGGACGGTGGTCTTGATGGCTTCGTGCTCGATGAGCGAGTTGGCCATGTTGCGCAGCATCGCCAGACGGTGCGACGAAGTGCGGTTGAGTTTACGGAGTCCGTGTCCATGACGCATGGTGCTAGTCCTTTCTTACTTATAAAAACCGACGGCCGTTTCAAGGTACCGCCGGGTGCACCGCGTGACCCAAGATCGGATCACGCACTTTCAAAACTTGAGCGACACCCCCGCTCCTCATCCAGCTGCCACCGCAGATCCGGCTCTGCCGGTCTGCTGGTGGCGCCCCCTTGAGAGGGCCGCCGAAGGCGGTAGGGGGTGGTCAAGATCAACGCTTATCGAGGCCTTGAGGAGGCCAGGCTTCCAGGCGCGAACCCAGAGCCAGACCACGCGAGGCCAGCACTTCCTTGATCTCGTTGAGCGACTTGCGACCCAGGTTCGGGGTCTTGAGCAATTCGGTCTCGGTACGCTGGATCAGGTCGCCGATGTAGTAAATGTTCTCGGCCTTGAGGCAGTTGGCCGAACGCACGGTCAGCTCCAACTCGTCCACCGGACGCAGCAGGATCGGATCGAACACGGCGCTGGACTTCGGTGCATCGATCAGCGTCTGCAGATCGTTGCCTTCCAGGTGCGCAAACGCAGCCAGCTGCTCCACCAGGATCTTGGCCGAAGCACGGATCGATTCTTCAGGCGTGATGGCGCCGTTGGTCTCGATTTCCATGACCAGCTTGTCCAGGTCGGTACGCTGCTCCACACGGGCGCTTTCGACCGTGTAGCTCACGCGGCGAACCGGCGAGAACGAGGCGTCCAGCACGATGCGGCCGATGGCCTTGCTGCTTTCCTCGCCATAGCGACGGATGTTGCCCGGCACGTAGCCACGGCCCTTTTCAATCTTGATCTGCATGTCCAGCTTGCCGCCTTGCGACAGGTGGGCGATCACATGACCAGGATTGATGATCTCGACGTCGTGCGGCGTCTGGATGTCAGCGGCCGTGACCGGGCCTTCGCCATCCTTGCGCAGCACCAGCGTGACTTCGTCACGGTTGTGCAGACGGAACACCACGCCCTTGAGGTTCAGCATGATGTGAACCACATCTTCCTGAACGCCATCGATGGCGGAGTACTCGTGCAGGACGCCAGCGATCGTGACTTCCGTGGGCGCGAAACCAACCATCGAGGACAACAGCACGCGACGCAGCGCGTTGCCCAGGGTGTGGCCGTAGCCACGCTCGAACGGTTCGAGCGTGACCTTGGCGCGGTTACCGCCCAGCGGTTCCACCTGAATGGCTTTGGGTTTCAGCAAATTGGTTTGCATGAGGTCTTCCTGTCAATACCCTCGGCTCGTTACACCGATAAGGCCGCTGGACCAACCGGAGCGGCTGCTCCGGCCCTGAAATAAAAATGCACAAGGCCGCACGGCACGACACAACGCCGTGCAGTGCAGCCTGTAGGGTGCATTAACGAGAATACAGTTCGACGATCAACGATTCGTTGATGTCGGAGCCGAACTCGTCACGGTCCGGGCTCTTCTTGAACACGCCTTCGAGCTTCGTGCCGTCAACCTGAACCCAGCCAGGCATGCCGATCGACTCAGCCAGCTTGAATGCTTCCAGAACACGAACTTGCTTCTTGGCCTTTTCACGCACGGCAACCACGTCACCGGTCTTGACCAGGAAGGACGGGATGTTCACGACTTGACCGTTCACAACCACGCCCTTGTGACCCACCAACTGGCGAGCTTCGGCGCGGGTGGAGGCAAAGCCCATGCGGTACACGACGTTGTCGAGACGCGATTCCAGCAGGGTCAGCAAGTTGGCACCGGTGTTGCCCTTGCGACGCTCGGCTTCAGCGAAGTAGCGGCGGAATTGCTTCTCCAGCACGCCGTACATGCGCTTGACCTTCTGCTTTTCACGCAGTTGCAGACCGAAGTCAGAGGTGCGCGAGCCCGAAGTGCGGCCATGTTGGCCAGGCTTCGTGTCAAACTTGGCCTTGTCGCTGATGGGGCGACGGGCGCTCTTCAAAAACAGGTCGGTGCCTTCACGGCGGGCCAGTTTGGCCTTGGGTCCGAGGTAACGTGCCACTTTTCGTGTCCTTGTAATCTATCTGACGTCAGCATGGGCCGACGCGAGTCTGACGGCGATGAACGCCAGCACAGACGGTGGGCTTATCGGCCACGACCCGGGCGACAAATCGCCACGGCCGTGCAACCGCAAAGAGCCTGCCATTATAGCAAGCGAGTTGCTCACTCTGAACGCACCCTCAGGCACGTCAGAAATACGCAACGAAACAACCTCGCCGGCCATGTCACCATGACCCGCGAGGTGTGGAGCGGCCCGCCTGAAAGGCAAGCCAGCAAATCACATCAGATGCGACGACGCTTCTGAGGACGGCAGCCGTTGTGCGGCACGGGCGTCACGTCAGAGATCGAAGCGATGCGGATGCCCAGCGAAGCCAGGGCGCGCACCGACGATTCGCGACCAGGACCAGGGCCCTTGATCTCGACATCGAGGTTCTTGATGCCTTGCTCCTGAGCTGCGCGACCTGCCACTTCAGCAGCCACCTGGGCAGCGAACGGCGTGGACTTACGCGAGCCCTTGAAGCCTTGACCACCAGACGAAGCCCAAGCCAGGGAGTTGCCCTGACGGTCCGTGATGGTGATGATGGTGTTGTTGAAGGATGCGTGCACGTGGGCAATACCGTCAGCAATGTTCTTGCGGACCTTCTTGCTTACACGACGTGCAGCGCTGTTCGCAGGTGCTTTAGCCATGATTTATCTCTCTTGAACTCAGTCGCTTAGCCTGATCACTTCTTGCCAGCGATCGCCTTACGCGGACCCTTGCGAGTGCGAGCGTTAGTGCGAGTGCGTTGGCCACGAAGGGGCAGACCACGACGGTGACGGAAGCCGCGATAGCAGCCCAGGTCCATCAGTCGCTTGATGTTCATCGAGAGCTCGCGGCGCAGGTCACCTTCAATGGTGAGCTTGCCTACTTCTTCCCGAATCTTTTCCAGGTCGCCGTCGGTCAATTCCTTGATCTTCTTATTGAAGGGAATGCCGGCCGCCGAGCAGATTTTCTGCGCGGTGGTGCGACCAATGCCGTAGATCGAAGTCAGACCGATTTCGGTATGCTTGTGCGGCGGAATGTTGATGCCAGCAATACGTGCCATAACTGTCCTCTGAACGCTTGTGTCGTCGCCAGGTCAGGCGGTTAGCCTTGACGCTGCTTGTGACGCGGGTCGGTGCAAATCACGCGAACCACGCCCTTGCGGCGGATGATTTTGCAATTACGGCACATCTTCTTGACGGATGCCGAGACTTTCATGGTCTTCTCCTGAACCGCTGATCTCTCAGCGGAAATTCGCCCACGTTTCCGGGGTCAACTAATTCAAGCTCACTTCGCCCGGAACACGATGCGAGCACGACTCAAAACGTACGGCAAGCAGTCAACGTCACTTTTGGCCAGAGCAATCCGCGATTGTAATGCAAAAGCGCGACGCTTGGAAGTGATGCAGCCTGCCGGCCTCATCAAAACTGTGCTGAAGGAGCGCGACCACCTGTTTGAGGTGTCGCAACCCTGACTCAACCAGGCGAACCGGTCGCCTGGTCCTTCATCACACCAGACCAGCTGGTGCGGTTCAGTTCGACTTGAAACTTGCCTTCTTCAGCAGCGAGTCGTACTGCTGAGACATGACGTAGGACTGAACCTGTGCCCAGAAATCCATCGTGACAACCACGATGATGAGCAGGGACGTCCCACCAAAATAGAACGGAACGTTGTACTTGAGCACGAGGAACTCGGGCAGCAGGCACACGGCCGTGATGTACACCGCACCCACCAGGGTCAGACGGCCGAGAATCTTGTCGATGTATCGGGCAGTCTGGTCACCGGGGCGGATACCAGGAATGAAAGCACCGCTCTTCTTCAGATTGTCTGCTGTTTCACGGCTGTTGAACACCAGCGCCGTGTAGAAGAAGCAGAAGAAGACGATCGCAACAGAATACAAAAGCACATAGATCGGCTGGCCTGGCGACAACATCCCCGCGATGTCCTTGAGCCAACGCATGCTGTCACCGGTGGCGAACCAGCTCACTGCGGTCGTCGGCAGCAGGATGATCGACGAAGCGAAGATCGGAGGGATCACGCCAGCCATGTTGATCTTCAAAGGCAGGTGCGAAGACTGACCACCGTAGACACGGTTGCCGACCTGTCGCTTGGCGTAGTTGACCAGGATCTTGCGCTGACCCCGCTCCACGAACACCACCAGATAGGTGACCATCACCACCAGCGCCAGGATGAAGATGGCAGCCGGAATGCTCATGGCACCGGTGCGGATCAGCTCGAACAGACCACCCAGAGCAGAGGGCAGACCCGCGGCGATACCGCCAAAAATCAGGATCGAAATACCGTTGCCCAGACCGCGTTCGGTGATTTGCTCACCCAGCCACATGAGGAACATGGTGCCGGCAGTCAGGCTGATCACCGCAGTCATGCGGAAACCAAAACCAGGGTCGATCACCAGACCAGGCGTGCCTTCCAAAGCGACGGCAATGCCGAACGACTGGAACAAGGCCAAGCCCAGCGTCGCAAAACGCGTGTACTGGGTGATCTTGCGGCGGCCGGCCTCGCCTTCCTTTTTCAAGGCTTCGAGAGTCGGCACCACATAGCCCATCATCTGCATGATGATGGACGCAGAAATGTAGGGCATGATGCCCAGCGCGAACACGGTGAAGCGCGACAACGCGCCGCCCGAGAACATGTTGAACAGACTCAGGATGCCGCCTTGCTGGCCCTTGAACAACTGTTGCAGCTGCGCCGGGTCGATACCGGGCACGGGGATATGCGCCCCGATGCGGTAGACAACCAAGGCGAGCAGCAGGAAGATCAAGCGACGTTGCAGGTCGCCATACTTGCCGCTTTGAGCCAGTTGTGTGGGAGAAGTTGCCACGCTGAGTCCGTTCTCTGTCTTAAGTTCGCGCCGTGTTCGTTGGCTTATTCAGCCAGCGAGCCACCTGCAGCTTCGATTGCGACCTTGGCGCCGGCGGTAGCGCCGATGCCCTTGAGCACAACCTTGGCCGACAGTTCGCCAGACTTGATCACCTTGACCACCTTGGCGATCTGGGGGATCAGGCCGGCTTGCTTGAGCGACAGCACGTCGACTTCAGCCGCGCCCAGAGCTTGCAGCTCGGACAGGGTGATCTCGGCGTTGTACTTCAGCAGATGCGACTTGAAACCGCGCTTGGGCAGGCGACGTTGCAAAGGCATTTGACCGCCTTCGAAACCCACCTTGTGGTAGCCGCCCGAACGCGACTTCTGACCCTTGTGACCGCGACCAGCGGTCTTGCCCAGGCCAGAACCGATGCCGCGACCGACACGGCGCTTGGCATGCTTGGCGCCTGCGGAGGGCTTGATGCTATTGAGTTCCATGGTGTTCCCCAGTGTCAAAGTGCTTACAGCACCACGACCATGTAGCTGATCTTGTTGATCATGCCGCGGACAGCAGGTGTGTCTTCCAGGACAGACGTGCTGTTCATGCCACGCAGACCCAGACCACGCACGGTGGCGCGGTGATCGACACGGGTGCCGATCGGGCTACGCACCAGCTTGACGGTGACAGTTTTCTTTTCGCTCATCTCAGCTCTCCCGCGATCAGTTGAAGATGTCTTCAACGTTCAGACCGCGCTTGGCAGCGACTTCGGCCGGGGTCGTCGCCTTGTTGAGGGCGTCGAACGTAGCGCGAACCATGTTGTAAGGGTTGCTCGAACCGAGGCTCTTGGCCACGATGTCGGTCACGCCCATCACTTCAAACACAGCGCGCATCGGGCCGCCAGCGATGATGCCGGTACCGGCGGGAGCCGGAGCCAGCAGCACTTTGGCTGCACCGTGTTCGCCACGGATGTTGTGGTGCACGGAACCGTTCTTCAGCGAGACCTTGACCATGTTGCGACGGGCTTGGTCCATCGCCTTTTGCACGGCCAGGGGCACTTCACGCGCCTTACCCTTGCCCATGCCAACGCGGCCATCGCCATCGCCGACCACGGTCAGTGCTGCGAAGCCCATGATCCGACCGCCCTTGACCACTTTGGTCACGCGGTTCACCTGGATCATTTTCTCGCGCAGACCGTCGTCACGACCTTCGTCCGCGACCTTGGGTTGAAACTTAGCCATTTGAAATTCCTTCCGGTTGCAGACGCGGCTTAGAACTGAAGACCGGCTTCACGCGCGGCTTCAGCCAAGGCCTTCACACGACCGTGGTACTGGTATCCAGCGCGGTCGAAAGCGACCTTCTCGACGCCAGCAGCTTTGGCCTTCTCGGCGATGCGCTTGCCAATCAAGGACGCTGCAGCAGTGTTGCTGCCGGAGGCCTTGAGTTGCTCGCGCACTTCCTTCTCGGCGGTCGAGGCGGTGGCCAGGACCTTGCTGCCGTCGCCAGAAATCACGCTGGCGTAAATGTGCAGATTGGTGCGGAAGACCGTCAGACGCACTGCGCCTTGCAGGGCGATGCGGGCACGCGTCTGGCGTGCGCGACGCAGGCGCTGTTCCTTCTTGCTTGTTGCCATGATGAATCAGCTCCTTACTTCTTCTTGGTCTCTTTGATGACCACACGCTCGTCTGCGTACCGGATACCCTTGCCCTTGTAGGGCTCTGGCGGACGGAAAGCACGAATCTCGGCGGCAATCTGACCAACCACCTGGCGATCGGAACCCTTGATCAGGATTTCGGTCGGGGTGGGCGTCTCAACCTTGATGCCTGCTGGCATGTCTTTCACCACCGGGTGAGAGAAACCAATTTGCAGGTTCAGTTTTTGGCCCTGGGCCTGGGCACGGAAGCCCACGCCAACCAGGTTCAGCTTCTTCTCGAAACCCTTGCTGACACCGTTGACGGTGTTGTTCAGCAGGGCACGGATTGTGCCGGACATGGCGTTAGCGGCCACGGAATCATTGGCAGGCGCCACCTTCAACACGCCGGCGTCGTTTGTCACGACAACCAGGCTGTTGGAGGGCAGGCTCAGCGTACCGAGGCTGCCTTTGATGGTGACTGCGGCTGGGGTGATCTGGACGTCCACACCTTGAGGGACGGAGATCGGCATTTTTCCAACGCGGGACATTGCGATTCCTCCTCGATTAGGCGACGTAGCAGAGCACTTCGCCACCGATACCGGCAGCGCGAGCCTTGCGGTCGGTCATGACACCCTTGGGGGTGGTCACGATCGCAACACCCAGGCCATTCATGACCTGAGGGATGGCGTGACGGCCCTTGTAGATGCGCAGACCGGGGCGGGACACACGCTCGATGCGCTCGATGACCGGACGGCCAGCGTAGTACTTCAGCGAAATTTCCAGCGTGGGCTTTGCAGCCTCACCGGTGACGGCGAAACCGTCAATGTAGCCTTCGTCCTTCAGGACCTGGGCAATCGCGACTTTCAGCTTTGACGACGGCATGGCCACGCCGGTCTTGGAGACCATTTGGGCGTTGCGAATGCGTGTCAGCATGTCGGCGATGGGATCACTCATGCTCATGGGATAACTCCTGTTCGTGACCTGCTGGGATTACCAGCTCGCCTTGGTGACACCGGGGATGTCGCCAGCGAAAGCCAATTCACGGATCTTGCTACGACCCAGACCAAATTGACGGAAGGTGCCACGTGGGCGACCAGTCAGACCGCAACGAGCGCGCAGACGGGTCGGGTTGGCATTGCGGGGCAGCTTTTGCAGTTCCAGACGGGCGAGGTAACGCTCTTCGTCGGACTTCTTGGCATCATTGCTGATGGCCTTGAGTTCGGCGTACTTCTGAGCGTACTTGGCAACCAGTTGTTCGCGCTTTGCTTCGCGCTGCTTGAGGGATACTTTAGCCACGATGTACCTCAGTTCTTGAACGGGAACTTGAAAGCAGCCAGCAGAGCCTTCGCTTCGTCGTCGGACTTGGCCGTCGTCGTGATGCTGATGTTCAGACCACGGATGGCATCGATCTTGTCGTACTCGATTTCCGGGAAAATGATCTGTTCCTTGACGCCGACGTTGTAGTTACCACGACCGTCGAAGGAGCGACCAGAGATACCGCGGAAGTCACGAACGCGAGGCAGCGAGATGGTGACGAAACGGTCCAGGAATTCGAACATGGTGGCACCGCGCAGGGTGACCATGCAACCGATGGGCATGTTTTCGCGGATCTTGAAGCCGGCGATGGGCTTGCGGGACATGGTGACCACGGGCTTTTGGCCAGCGATCTTGGTCAGGTCGCCAACGGCGTGTTCCATGACCTTCTTGTCCGACACGGCTTCCGAGACACCCATGTTCAGGGTGATCTTGGACAGACGCGGCACTTCCATGATCGACTTGTAGCCGAACTTGGCCATCAGGTCGGGAACGACCTTTTCGCGGTAAAACTGCTGCAGGCGAGCTTGTGTTTGAGCCATGTTTGACCTCAAGCCTTGATTTCTTCGCCGCTGGACTTGAAGACGCGCACTTTTTTGCCGTCAGCCAGGAGCTTGATACCGACGCGGTCAGCCTTGCCAGAAGCAGGGTTGAAAATTGCCACGTTGGACTGATGAATGGGCATGGTCTTGTCAACGATGCCGCCGGTGGTGCCCTTCAGAGGGTTAGGCTTGACGTGCTTTTTGGCAACGTTCACACCTTCGACCAACAGATGGTCGACATCCACGCGAGCGGACACGGTGCCACGCTTGCCTTTGTCGCGGCCGGTCAGAACAATGACCTGGTCGCCTGTCTTGAGCTTGTTCATAAAAGCGGTCCTTTGCGTTGCGCCGAGGGGTTACAGAACCTCGGGAGCCAGCGACACGATCTTCATGAAGCGCTCGCTACGCAGTTCACGCGTCACGGGGCCGAAGATGCGGGTGCCGATCGGCTCCAGCTTGGCGTTCAGCAGCACGGCGGCATTGCCATCAAATTTCACCAGGGAACCGTCGGGACGACGGACACCCTTGGCGGTGCGGACGACCACAGCGCTGTAAACCTCGCCTTTTTTGACGCGACCACGCGGTGCAGCTTCTTTGATGCTGACCTTGATGATGTCGCCAATACCGGCGTAACGACGCTTTGAGCCACCGAGCACCTTGATGCACATGACGCTCTTAGCACCCGTGTTGTCAGCGACGTCAAGTCGCGATTGCATTTGGATCATGGTGTACCCCAACTTGGCCCGATCGGCTGCACAAACAACTGCACAACAACGAACGGTCAGTCTTGGGCCCGTAGAACGGGCGGATCTGAACAAGCTTTCAATTCCGAGAATCCTGCCGCAGCGCGTGCCTGATGCAATTTGAGTCTTGCAGCAGACCAGCGAGGGTAACCAGGCCAGAACTGATCGCTTGAGCAGCGAAGCCTTGTATTATGCATGAGAACCCAAGCAAGGGTCAAGCACTCTCTGCATAAAAATGACAAGGGGCGAAACATCCCTGCGCCAGGCGACGCAGGAATGCAAAAAATCAGGCGGTACCGCCGACGGTCAAGCCGTCGATCCGCAAGGTGGGCTGGCCGACGCCGACCGGGACGCTCTGCCCTTC
>JAGNPA010000006.1:0-3932 GCA_017989885.1 Aquabacterium sp. | reverse complement strand
TCCAGGCCGTGGCCGACGGCTTCGTGCAGCAGGATGCCGGGCCAGCCGTTGCCCAGGACCACGGTCATCTCGCCAGCCGGCGCGGGGCGGGCTTCGAGGTTGACCAGTGCTGCGTGCACGGCCTGGTCCACATAGGTTTGGGTGACGGCCTGGCTGAAGTAGCTGAGGTCGTAGCGGCCGCCGCCGCCAGCGGAGCCGACTTCGCGGCGACCATGCTGCTCGGCGATGACAGTGAGGGACAGGCGGATCAGGGGGCGCACGTCGGCGGCCATCGTGCCGTCCGCGCGGGCGACCATGACGACGTCGTATTCACAGCCGAGGCCGGCCATGACCTGCACGATGCGGGGGTCCTTGGCACGGGCGCGACGCTCGACGTCTTCGAGGAGGGCGACCTTGGCGGTGCTGTCCAGCGACGCGATGGGGTCGAAGGACGGGTAGAGGGTGCGACTGGGGGCGACGCGGGGCTCACCCACCTTGACCTTGCGGCTCTGGCCAGCGGCGGCGATGGTGCGCACGGTGCGGGCGGCATCGAGCAGGGCCGCTTCAGAGATGTCGTCGGAGTAGGCGAAGGCGGTTTTCTCGCCGGAGATGGCGCGCACGCCCACGCCCTGGTCGATGCCGAAGCTGCCGGACTTGACGATGCCCTCCTCCAGGCTCCAGCCTTCGCTGCGCGTGTACTGGAAGTAGAGGTCAGCATCGTCGACCCGGTGGTCGGTGATGACCCGCAGGGCTTTGAGCAGGGTGGACTCGTCCAGCTGGTAAGGCGCAAGCAGCAGCTCACGGGCAGTCTGGAGGCGGGCGATGGTGGCGTCAACGGCGATCATGGGCGCATTGTAGGCATGGTGGCCATCAGTCGTCGGCATCATGGGCATCGGTTGCGGTTCGGTAGGCCAAGGCCTGCTCGTACAAGGCTTTGCGCGGCAGGCCGGTGACGTCAGACAGCAGGCCCGCAGCTTGTTTGACGGGGAGGTGCTGCACCAAGGTCTGCAAGAGCGTGGCCTGCGGTGCGGTCAGCAGGGTCTCGGCGGCGGCCTCGGGTTGGGCGTGCACGACGATGACGAATTCGCCGCGCTGGCGGTGCGGCTCGGCCGTGAGCCAGGCGGGAAAGTCGGCCACGGGCAAGGTGGCGATTTCTTCGAACTGTTTGGTGAGTTCGCGGCACAGGGTCAGGCGGCCGGCGGGGAGGACCTCGACGAGGTCACGGGCGAGGGCTTCGATGCGGTGCGGGGCTTCGAACAGCACCAGGCTGCAGGACTGGCCGGCCACTTCGCGCAGGAGGGTCTGGCGGGCGGCGCCTTTGGAGGGCAGAAAACCCAGGAAGCGAAAGCCTTGGGCGACGGTGTCGCCGGCCACGCTCATGGCGGTGGTGACGCTGCTGGCGCCCGGCAGGGGCACCACGGTGAGGCCGGCGGCCTGGGCGGCCTGCACGAGGTGGGCGCCGGGGTCGGAGACGGCGGGGGTGCCGGCATCGCTGACGTAGGCGACGCGCTGGCCGGCCTGCATGAGTTCGATCAAGGCCTGGGCGCCGCCGACTTCGTTGTGCTGGTGCAGGGGCACGAGGCGCTTGTCCATGCCCAGGTGGCGCAGGAAGCCGCCGGTGACGCGGGTGTCTTCACAGGCCACGACGTCGGCCAGGGTGAGGGCCTGGACGGCGCGCAGGGTGATGTCGGCCAGGTTGCCGATGGGGGTGGCGATGAGGTAGAGCGCGCCTTTGGGATACTGTTGGCCGCCGGCCACGTGTTGGGCCGCCTGGAGCAGCAAATTGGCATCGATGGTCACAACAAAGTCCCGGGGAGATGAGGCGGAGGAGCGGGCGCTGCAGCATTTGCTGGCGCAGGGCCTGACGCTGGTGGAACGCAATTATCGGGTGGCGCGCGGCCCGAGTGCGCGCGGCGCCGAGGTGGACCTGATCATGCGCGCGCCGGACGCCGATGGCACGCTGGTGTTCGTGGAGGTGCGTCAGCGCAGTGGGCGCACGCACGGGGGCGCGGCGGCCACGGTGACACGGGGCAAGCAGCGGCGCTGCATCCTGGGAGCGCAGTTTTACCTGTCGAACCTGAAGGTGTGGCCGCCCTGTCGCTTCGACGTGGTGGCGATCGACGGTGAGGAAGTGACCTGGCTGCCGGCGGCCTTTGATGCGTCCTGACACCGACGGGCGCAAACCCTGGGTATCATCCGCGCCATGCCGGAATCTTCCTTTCAGCAGTCTTATCTGCAGCAACCCCTGCTGGAAACCGCCGACTGGCTGTATCAGTCGTCCGAGCGGCTGGCCCAGCAGTTGAACTACGCGGCCCTGGCCCTCATGCACACCATCACGTCGGGCGGCAAGGTGCTGTGCGCCGGAGAAGGTGAGGCCGCCTGGCTGGCCCAGCAAGCCGCCACGTGGCTGGTACGGGGCACCGGGCGCGAGCGCCCTCCCCTGTCGGCTGTCGCCCTGGTGCCGCCCGCCGGCCCGACGCAATCCACCTTGACGCAGCAGGTGCGCGCACTGGGCCACCCGGGGGATGTGTGGCTGGCGTTTTCGCTGGAGCGCGATGACCCCGATCTGCTGGCGGCCACGGAAGCGGCAGCGGAACTGGACCTGACTTTGGTGATCTTCACAGGAGAGGCGGCCCGCACGCTGGGGCCGCAATTGCGTGACACGGATGTGTGGGTGCCCTTGCCGGGCACGCGCGAGTCCACCTTGTTTGCGATCGCCTGGCTGGCCCTGGAAGGCCTGTGTGCGGCCGTGGACACCCACCTGCTTGGAGAGGATGCCTGATGACCCGTTTGACTTTCACCCCCACTGTGTTGCGCTGGACCGCGGCCCTGGCCGCTGCCCTGAGCCTGTCGGCCTGCGCGCCGCTGGTGCTGGGCACCGCGGTGGGTGGCGCCTTTGTGGCCACGGATCGCCGCACCTCGGGCATGCAACTGGAGGACCAGGGCATCAAGCTCAAGGCGGCCAACCGCATTCGCGATGCGCTGAAGGACCGCGGGCATGTCAATGTGCATGCCTACAACCGCATGGTATTGCTGACCGGCGAGGTGCCGACCGAAGACGACCGGGCCGCTGCGGCGGTGGCGGCCGGGCAGACCGAGAACGTATCGGGCGTGGTCAATGAGCTGATGGTGGGCCTGAACAGCACGATTTCGTCGCGCTCGAGCGACCTGCTGGTGGCCACCAAGGTGCGCGCCACGCTGGTGGATGCACGCGACGTGATGAGCAATGCCTTCGACGTGGTGGTCGAGCGCGGGGATGTCTACCTGATGGGCATGGTGACCGAGCGCGAGGCCAACCGGGTTGCCGAGTTGGTATCGACGATCTCGGGGGTGCGTCGCGTGGTCAAGGTGTTCCAGATCATCAGCGAGGACGAGTTGGCCCGCAAGCTGCCGCGTCCGGCCAGCCCGGCGGCCAGCGAGAGCAGCACCCAGCCTTGAGAGGACTCAGCGCAGGCGCTTGATCAGGCTGGACGTGTCCAGCCGGCCGCCGCCCAGCGCCTGCACGTCGGCATAGAACTGGTCGACCAGGGCGGTGGCGGGCAGGCGGGCGCCCAGTCGTCGGCCTTCGTCCAGCACCAGACCGAGGTCCTTGCGCATCCAGTCGACGGCAAAGCCGAAGTCGAACTGGTCGGCGATCATGGTGGGGCCGCGGTTGACCATCTGCCAGCTGCTGGCGGCGCCTTGAGAGATCACGTTCAGCACCTGGGTCATGTCCAGCCCGGCTTTCTGACCGAAGGCCAGGGCCTCGGCCAAGCCTTGCAGCAGGCCGGCCACGGCGATCTGGTTGACCATTTTGGCCAGCTGACCGGCGCCGCTGTCGCCCAGGTGGGTGAAGGCGCGCGCGTAGGCGGCAATCACCGGCTGGACGCGGGCACAGGCCTCGGCGTCGCCACCGCACATGACCGTGAGCACGCCGTTGTGGGCGCCCAGGTTGCCGCCGGAGACGGGCGCAT
>JAGNPA010000155.1 GCA_017989885.1 Aquabacterium sp. | reverse complement strand
CTTGGGCAGCGACACCTTGTTGACGTAGCGGATGATGCGCCGCGCCGCGTTGGGGTACTTCTGGCAAAAGCGCCAGATGCCGCGCTGCAGGCCGATGTTCTTGCGGCGCGCAAAGGCGTAGGCCTTGGCGGGCGACATCAGCTTGCGCGCCAGATTGGCAATCGGGTCGCGCGAGGGCAGGCTCATCACATAGGTGGGCGTGCGCTGCAGCATGGTCACGTGCTGAGCCTCTTTGGCCATCGACGGGATCAGGGTCACGGCGGTGGCGCCCGAGCCGATCACCACCACACGCTTGCCGCGGTAGTTCAGGTTCTCGGGCCAGTGCTGCGGGTGGATCACCTGGCCCTGGAAGTTCTCGATGCCATCAAAGCGCGGCGTGAAGCCCTGGTCGTAGCGGTAGTAGCCGGCGGCCGAGAACAGCCACTTGCAGACCATGGTGTGCGTCTCGCCGGTGTCGGTGTGCTGCACCTGCACCGTCCAGCGCGCGTCCTCGCTCGACCAGGCGGCCGACACCACCTTGCGCTGGTAGCGGATCTTGCGGTCGATGCCGTTTTCGGCGGCGGTCTGGCGCAGGTAGGCCAGGATGTCGCCGCCGTCGGCAATGGCCTTGTCGTGTACCCAGGGCTTGAACTCGTAGCCGAAGGTGTGCAGGTCGGAATCAGACCGGATGCCGGGGTAGCGGAACAGGTCCCAGGTGCCGCCCGAGGCCGTGCGCGACTCCAGGATCACAAAGGACTTGCCCGGCTGATCGCGCTGCAGGTAGTAGGCCGCGCCGATGCCGGACAGGCCCGCGCCAATGATCAGCACATCGGTGTGCTCGGGCGTGGGAAAAGGGTGGACAGACACGGCGGCTCCTTCAAACTGACATCAATTGATTTCAGATTGAAATGATGAGGAGAAAGACCCGGGGTGACAAGTAGGGGTTTCCGCGCTCCCCCCTAAGGTTAGTGATGGGCGCCGGCCCCCCGGTCGATAAGATGAAATCTCACATGGCGAGAAGCTGATTCACGACCCCAAGCACAAGGAGGCCGGGCATGCCCACCAAGAAGGTTGTCATTGGCCAGCGCACGTTGTCGCTGGACGCCCGCCCCGATCGCCTGGACCTGCGCGACCGGCCCTACCTGCCGCCCCTGGGCAATCTGCCCGCGCAGTGGCCTTCGGACACCGAGGTGCAGCACTGGCTGCCCGCCTACGCTGCCGGCGGCCACCTGCTGGACCAGGGCTCGGAAGGCGCCTGCACCGGCTTTGGCCTGGCCGCCGTCGTCAACTACCTGCTGTTCGTGCGCGATGTGCCCGGGCCGGAGGGCGAGGCGCGCCGCGTGAGCCCGGCCATGCTCTATCAGCTCGCGCGCATGTACGACGAATGGCCCGGCGAAGACTACGAAGGGTCGAGCTGCCGGGGCGCGCTCAAAGGCTGGCAGCGCCATGGCGTGTGCCGTGAGTCGCTGTGGCCCTATGTGCTCGATGCCAAAGGGCGCCGCCTGCACGCCACGCCGCTGGAAGACCCCACCCAGCCCGATGACCCCGAGCGCAACTGGGACGTCGACGCCCTGGCCTGCACGCTGGGCGTGTACTACCGGGTGGACATGCGCTCGGTGGTGGACATGCAGGCCGCCATCCGCCAGAACGGCGCCATCTATGTGGCCGCTACCGTGCACGAAGGCTGGGCCGTGCCCACGCGCAAGACGCTGCGCGGCCACGCCGACCTGGTGCGCATCAAAGCCGTGCCCCGGCCCAAAGAGACGGGTGGCCATGCCTTTGCGCTGGTGGGCTACAACCAGTCGGGCTTTGTGGTGCAGAACTCGTGGGGCGTAGGCTGGGGCTCGCACGGCTTCGCGCTGCTGCCCTATGAAGACTGGGTGATGCACGGTGCCGATGCCTGGGTCTTCACGCTGGGCGTGCCCTCGCAACGGGCGCTGTCGGCCCAGGACCCGGTGACGCGCTCGCCCCGCTTTCTGGTGCCGTTCAGCTCGGCCATGTCCGAGGGGGCGCCCGACCGCCCTGCGGGCCTGATTGCCGGCGACGACGCCCTCACCCGCCGCTACCGCGACATCAAGAAACCCGAGCACCGCCCGCTGGACGCCGACCAGGCCTACCGCCACACCGTGGTGCTGGACCGGGGCTTTCCGGTGCGCAACGACATCACCGCCGAGAACGCGCTGACCGCGCTGGAGGCCGCCACGCTGCACCGACCCCTGGCCTGGTTGAAGGCGCGCGGCAGCGTCAAGCTCATGATCTACGCCCACGGCGGCCTCAACAGCGAGAGCGACGCCATCAGCCGCATCCGCGTCATGGCGCCCTATGCGCTGGCCAACGGCATCTACCCGCTGTTCATCAGCTGGCGCTCGGGCGCGCTGGAAACGGTGTCCGACCTGGCCGAAGAATGGGCCGCGCGGCTGGGGCTGGGCGTGCGCGGCGTGCCTCCGGCCAAGGGCTGGCTGGACCGCATCACCGAAGGCACCGACCGCATGCTCGAGCCCGTGCTGCGTGCCCCGGGCGGCGCCATGTGGGGGCAGATGAAGCTCAACGCCGAGCGGGCCAGCCTCAGCGATCAGGGCGGGGTGCGCCTGATGCTGCCGCACCTGCAGGCCTTGCAGGCGCAGCTGCCCAAGCTGGAAATCCACCTTATTGGCCACTCGGCGGGCGCCATCGTGCTGGGGGCCATGCTCAAGCAACTGGCCCGCGCCAAGCTCAAGGCCGCCAGCGTGCGCCTGTTTGCGCCGGCCTGCACGGTGCAGTTTGCCAACCAGCACTACGCAGAGGCCGTGTTGAAAGACAAGGTGCTGGACGCACGCCACTTTCACATCCACGTGCTGTCGGACCAGAACGAGCGCGACGATGCCGTGGGGCCGTACCGAAAGTCTCTGCTCTACCTGGTGAGCCGCTCGTTCGAAGACACGCACAAGACGCCGCTGCTGGGCCTGCAGCGCAGCTTTGACCCGGCCACGGTGGCCCCGGATGCCGCCGACGACATGTGGGCGCGTGAACGCCGCAAGGAGGTGGCCCAGTGGCAGCGCTTCTGGGCCGACCTGGGCCTGGGCGCCACCCACCTGAATGTGCTGACCGCGCGCCGGGTGTCCAACGGCGCGGGCTCGGAGCCCGCCACGCACGGCTGCTTTGACAACGCCATCGACATCATGGGCCAGGCCCTGGGCTACATCGTGGACCCGGTGGCGCAGCCCAAGGTGCGCATTGAGCGCCTGGCCGAGTGAGGGTGGCGCAGAGACGGGGCAGCCTCCACTAAGATGCTGCCCATGAAGTTCACCTACCTTTTCGGCATCATCCTGGCCAGCAGCGCGCTGGCTTTGTTCTCCACCCACCGCGGCCTGCGCACGATCACCGCTGCGGTGTCGGGCGCCTGCGCCATCTGGGGGCTGGCCAAGCTGCTGGGCTGAGTGTGGTCATGAGCGACAGCCTTGCCCACCTGGCCCAGGCCCTGCAACGCTTTGCCGACGAGCGCGACTGGGGGCCGTTTCATGCGCCCAAGAACCTCGCCTCGGCCCTGGTGGTGGAGGCGGGCGAGCTGCTGGAGCCCTTTCAGTGGCTGACCGAAGCGCAAAGCCGCGAACTGCCGCCTGACACGAAGGAAGCCGTGGCCTTGGAAATGGCCGACGTGTTGCTGTACCTGGTGCAACTGGCCAACGTGTTGGACGTGGACCTGGTGGATGCGGCGCAGCGCAAGATGGTGATCAATGCGCGCAAGTATCCGGTTGTCAGGATGGACTGAGGCTCAGGAGTGAGCGGGCGTTGCGGACAGATTGACGCCCAAGGCATGAAGCAGCTTGAGCATGGTGTCAAAGCGAGGCTTGGCGCCCGGCGTCAGCGCCTTGTACAGGCTCTCGCGGCCAAGGCCCGCATCTTTGGCGAGTTGAGTCATGCCGCGTGCGCGAGCGACGTCACGGATGGCAGCCAGGAAGACATCCGGGTTGGGATCTTCCAAGGCCGCGCTCAGGTACTCCGCGATGGTTTCTTCATCGTCCAGGTAGTCGGCCGCGTCGAAGGTGGCAAGTTTGACCATGGTTCTTTACTCCTTGTCCAGGGTGCGCGCTATCTCGATGGCTCGTTTGATGTCGCGCTTCTGTGAGGACTTGTCGCCGCCCGAAAGCAGCAAGTAGATCACTTCTCCCCGACGGGTGTAGTACACGCGGTAGCCGGGACCAACGTGGATGCGCATTTCCGACACGCCCTCGCCAACCGGCTCACAATCACCAAAATTTCCGTGTTCGGCTGAACGAATGCGGTGGACGATGCGGGCTCGGCCCTGTTTGTCCTTCAATGCAGCAAGCCAAGAATCGAACTCATCCGTTCGCAGAAACGTGTTCATTTGCCAAATGTATCCGACTGGATACTTGAGTGCAAGGCGAAGCGTCAGGAGCTTGCATCAATCAGTGCATCACCGATTGACCTCTCAGCCATGAAGAGTGGTTCGCTCGTTGCGGAAAATGGCATCGCTCATCCACGCAGGCATGGCGTTGGTGGCTGACTTCAACACCTCGAACTCGCTCGTACCCAACTGGTGACGAATCTTCTCAATGAGCGCGGGGGTCATCTCCTTCTTCCCGAGATACCACATTGCGGCAAGCGCCAACCCGGCTGGGCGGCCTGCCAAGGCCAGTTTGCGCTGACAGACATGCTGCAGACGGATCTCCATCTTGCCTACGCGGATGCGCTTGGTTGGGCCAGATGTCACGAACACCGGTTGGGTGGGAACTTGCGTGCTCAACTCAAGCCGACGCGCGGCCTCAGCGCCATGAACCTGGATGATGGAACCCGTGGTTCTGGCAACGGTTTCGGCCACCTTCTGTAGATCAGGCATCACCTTGCCAACGAAGCGGCTGACTTCAGGACGTACGAAAACGCCACGCGCCACGCGCTCGATATCGCCCGCCTTGACGAGGCGAGAGAGGGTTTGATCGACGGATGCACGCGTGCCGCAATTCAGGAATGCCGCTGAGGCGAAGGGCTCACCGACGGGCATGCCTGCGATGCGCTGGCGAATCAGTTCGGCAGTGTTGAGCGGCGTTGTCATGTCAGAAAAGATATCTGAATTTCTGACAAATAGCAAATGAAGTGTCTGCGAGGGGCACGCCCAGCGCCGCCCATTGGCCATTGGGCAGTGCCGCAGCGGGGAGAGTCGTGAACCACAATGCAAGCCATGCCCCGCCCCAAAGCTCTGCCAGAGATTGACCCCGACCGCTGCACCGGCTGCGGCCGCTGCGTGGCAGCTGCGAGATATCAGCCGCAACGTGGATCAGGTGTGCAATTCGCGCAAGACTTCAGGGTGTTCAACCGCCACGACGGCTCCTCCCGACGGTACTTTGGCCGTCATTGAAGGCATCCGCCACCAATAAGCCCAGCATTACATCTTTTTTGATCCAACTGGCTCAGTTTTCATATAAAGTCCTACAAAAGC
>JAGNPA010000154.1 GCA_017989885.1 Aquabacterium sp. | reverse complement strand
CCTCCGCCCTGAGCGACCCAACGAACAAACTTCAAACCGCTCTTGCAAGGACGCCGACTCGCAACGCAGAACGAGCGCGTATTGTCCCCGGGATATCGTGCAAGCTCATGCGCGTCACAAACAAAAAGGCCCTTGAAGATCAAGGGCCTGCATGCATTCATGGGATGTTCTGGCGCGGCGTGAACCGCGCTCAAATCATTCCCACTCAATCGTGGCAGGCGGCTTGCTCGAGACGTCGTAGGCCACGCGGTTGATGCCGCGCACTTCGTTGATGATCCGACCCGACACCTTCTTGAGCAGGCTGTAAGGCAGCTCGGCCCAGTCGGCGGTCATGAAGTCGCTGGTCTGCACGGCACGCAGGGACACCACGTACTCGTAGGTTCGGCCGTCGCCCATCACGCCCACGCTCTTGACCGGCAGGAACACGGTGAAGGCCTGGCTGGTCAGGTCGTACCAGCTCTTGCCAGTTTCCGGGTCAATGCACTTGCGCAGCTCTTCGATGAAGATGGCGTCGGCGCGCTTGAGCAGGTCGGCAAACTCAGGCTTGACCTCGCCCAGAATGCGCACGCCCAAGCCGGGGCCCGGGAAGGGGTGGCGGTAGACCATGTCGTGCGGCAGGCCCAGGGCCACGCCCAGTTCGCGCACTTCGTCCTTGAACAGTTCGCGCAGCGGCTCCAGCAGCTTCAGGCCCAGCTTCTCAGGCAGGCCGCCCACGTTGTGGTGGCTCTTGATGGTGGCCTTCTTGGTGTGCGTGCCACCCGACTCCACCACGTCAGGGTAAATGGTGCCCTGCGCCAGGAAGGTCGCGCCCTTGTGGCCCTGGCCACTCGCCTTGAGCTTTTCCGCTTCGGCCTTGAAGACATCCACAAACAGGCCACCGATGATCTTGCGCTTGCGCTCAGGGTCGGTCACGCCGGCGAGTTGCCCCAGGAACAGCTCGGCGGCATCCACACGGATCACTTTGGCGTGCAGCTTGCCTTCGAACATTTCCATGACCATGTCGCCTTCGTTCAGGCGCAGCAGGCCGTGGTCCACGAACACGCAGGTCAGCTGGTCGCCAATGGCACGGTGAATCAGGGCCGCCGCCACAGACGAGTCCACACCACCCGACAGGCCCAGAATGACCTCCTCGTCGCCCACCTGCTCGCGGATCTTGGCCACGGCTTCTTCGATGTAGTCGCCCATGATCCAGTCGCCCTTGCAGCCGCTGATCTCGCGCACGAAGCGCGTCAGCATGGCGTGGCCCTGCACGGTGTGCGTGACCTCGGGGTGGAACTGCACGGCGTAGTAGCGCTTCTCTTCGTTGGCCATGCCGGCGATCGGGCAGCTGGGTGTGGACGCCATCAGCTTGAAGCCTGGCGGCAGGGCCGTGACCTTGTCACCGTGACTCATCCACACCTTGAGCATGCCGTGGCCTTCGGCCGTGGCGAAGTCCTGAATGCCATCGAGCAAGGTGGTGTGACCGTGGGCGCGCACCTCGGCGTAGCCGAACTCGCGGGTGTCGCTCCAGGAGACTTCACCGCCGAGTTGCACGGCCATGGTCTGCATGCCGTAGCAGATGCCCAGCACGGGCACGCCGGCGTCCCACACGGCTTGCGGCGCGCGCAGTTGGTGGTCTTCGTAGGTGCTGGCGTGGCTGCCCGACAGGATGATGCCCTTGGGCGCGAAGGACTTGATGAACTCGTCCGACACGTCGTTGGGGTGGATCTCGCAGTAGACGTGGGCTTCGCGCACGCGGCGGGCGATCAGCTGGGTGACCTGGGAGCCGAAGTCGAGGATGAGGATCTTGTCATGCATGGTGAAATCTCGGGGAATCAATCTGACGCAATGTGGATGCGGGCCGAATGCAGGCCGTGGCTTCAGACTTGGGCGCGCTCGGGCACAGCACAGTCATCATCACGGCGGCTTCGACTGAAATAACGAAAACCGATCACGGTGGCCACAGCCTGAATGGCCGCGCACAAGTAAAACGCGATGCCGATGCGCCAGTCACCCTGTGGGTAACCCGCCCCGGCTGCGAGCAAAGGCGTGGCCAGGAGAGGAGCCAGCACAGCGGCGACACTGTTGATGGAGGACACGGCGCCCATGCTTTCACCCTGACGGGTCGGGTCCACCGCATTGGCCACGAGGCTTTGCAAGCCAGGCTGCACCATGTAGCCGAACACGTTTGCCACCACGATGGCGTACATCATCCACCCTTCTGGCGCAGCCCCGTAAGCGGCAAACGCCACGGTGGACGAGACCAGGCCCACCCGCACCAGATGATGGAGCGGGATGTGCTTCTGGACCACCCGCAGCAAACCACCTTGCACGATCACGATCATGAGCCCGACGGCCAACAAGGAATAACCGTTGTCCTTGGGAGTCCAACCGAACTTGAACTCGGTGAAGAGGAACCAGGAGGTGTGCAAGCAGAACTGAGCCAGGATGGACAAGCCCATGATCCACATCAGGGTCTCAACCCCCTTCAACTGGCGCAAACGCAGCAGCGAGCTGAAAGGATTGGCCCGCACCAGATCAAACTGGCGTCGATGTTCGACAGGCAGTGACTCGGGCAAGACAAGGTAGCCGTACACCGAGTTGAGCAAGGTCAGGCCGCCGGCCAGAAAGAAGGGCCAGCGAACGTCAATGTTGCCCAGCACGCCTCCCACGACAGGGCCCAGGATGAAGCCGAGCCCGAACATGGCTCCCAGCAAACCGTAGTTCTTGACCCGATCTTTGGGCTGGCTGATGTCAGCGACGTAGGCGTTGGCCACCGCCACATTGGCGCACAATGCGCCGCCCATGAAACGCACGGCCAGCAGCATCCAGAGGGCACTGGCCAGGGCGGTGACAAAGAAGTTGATCGCCATGCCCACCAGACCGAGCAAGAGCACCGGGCGGCGACCATAACGATCAGACAAGGCACCCAGAACGGGCGCCGCGAAGAACTGCGCAATGGCAAAAACCAACTGCGCGGCACCGTACGCAAACGCCGTGCCCGCACCGGAGTCCATGAAAGACCCGATGAGCTTGGGCAACACCGGCACGATGAGTCCGATCGACATCATGTCGAGCAGAACTGTCACCATGATGAATGGCATGGCCGCCTGGCGGCCGCTTGTCGAACCCATTGGCATCCTGTCAGTGGTTCAGAAAGACGGCCGGCAAGGGCCTAGGCCCATCACTCCATGCGGTAGTTGGGCGCTTCCTTGGTGATTTGCACGTCGTGGACGTGGCTCTCGCGGATACCGGCAGCCGTGATCTCGACGAACTCGGCCTTGTTGCGCATGTCTTCAATGCTGCCGCAACCGCAGTAGCCCATGGAGGCGCGCAGGCCACCCGCCATCTGGTAAATGATGGTGATGACCGAGCCCTTGTACGGCACGCGACCTTCGATGCCCTCGGGCACGAGCTTGTCGGCGTTGGGGTTGGCACCCTCGTCGTTTTCCTGGAAGTAGCGGTCGGCCGAGCCGTCCTTCATGGCGCCGATCGAGCCCATGCCGCGGTAGCTCTTGTAGCTGCGGCCCTGGAACAGGATGACTTCGCCGGGTGCTTCTTCGGTACCGGCGAACATGCCGCCCATCATCACGGTACTGGCGCCGGCCGCGATGGCCTTGGCGATGTCACCGGAGTAACGGATGCCACCGTCGGCGATCAGGGGCACGCCCGTGCCTTGCAGCGCGGTGGCCACGTTGTCGATGGCCATGATCTGGGGCACGCCCACACCGGCCACGATACGGGTGGTGCAGATGGAACCCGGGCCGATACCGACCTTGACCGCATCAGCGCCGGCTTCCACCAGTGCCAGGGCAGCCGCGCCGGTGGCAATGTTGCCGCCGATCACGTCGACCTGTGGGAAGTTCTGCTTGACCCAGCGCACGCGCTCGATCACGCCTTGGCTGTGGCCGTGGGCGGTGTCGACCACCAGCACATCGACGCCGGCCTTGACCAGCAGCTCGACGCGCTCTTCGGTGCCCTCGCCCACGCCCACCGCAGCGCCCACGCGCAGCTTGCCATGGGCATCGCGTGCGGCATTGGGGAAGGTGTTCTGCTTGGTGATGTCCTTGACGGTGAAGACGCCGGTCAGCTCGTTGCTGTCGTTGATCATCAACACTCGCTCCAGCTTGTGCTGGTGCATCAGCGCCTTGGCTTGTGCCTGGGTGGAGCCGTCCTTGACGAAGATCAGACGCTCACGCGGGGTCATGATCTCGCGCACCGGGGCGTCGAGACGGGTCTCGAAACGCAGGTCACGGCCGGTCACGATGCCCACGACCTTGCCCTCGTCCACGACGGGGAAGCCGGAGATACCGTGCTGCTGAGACAGCTCGATCACTTCACGGACCTTGACGCCCGACGAGATGGTGATCGGGTCGCGCAAGATGCCGGACTCGTAACGCTTGACGCGTGCGACTTCGGCGGCCTGCTGACGGGCCGTCATGTTTTTGTGGATGATCCCGATGCCGCCTTCCTGGGCGATGGTGATCGCCAGACGGGCTTCCGTGACCGTGTCCATGGCAGCGGACACGAGCGGCAAATTCAACTGAATGTTGCGGGTGAGACGGGTGGCCAGCGATGTGTCGCGGGGCAACACTTGAGAATACGCGGGCACCAACAACACGTCATCAAACGTGAGGGCTTTACCAAGCAGGCGCATGAACAGGCTCCAACGCAAAAGTGGATTATACGCGGAGCGCGGAGCGGTGCGCCAGCGTGGAGATATCGGTGCTTTTACACTCATTCACATGGATGATCTTGCAGTCCTTGGCTAAACTGGCTGTCATGAAACATGCGCATTACGCTCCTCACGTCCTGGCTTTGATCCTGACCGCGGGTGCGGTTGTGTGCACGCCGGCCTTGGCCAGCGGCCAGTGGAAATGGCGCGACGCCAACGGCTCGATCCAGTACAGCGACCGCCCGCCGCCGCAAGGCACCCCGGATTCGGCCATTCTGGCCAAGCCACGGGCCAGCACCGCGCGCATCGTGACCCAGCCAGTTCAGGCTGCGTCAGCACCTGTGGCTGGTAGCCGCGCCGCGCCCCCCGCAGCCAAGGCCAGCGAAAACGAGCTCGATGCCAAGCGCCGCAAACTCGAAGAAGAGGAAAAGGCCAAGCAGCAAGCCGAAGAAGCGAAGCTGGCCAAGGACCGTGCCGAGAACTGCCAACGCGCAAAGGCTTACGAGCGCACGTTGAACGACGGCATTCGCATTTCACGCACCAACGCCCAGGGCGAGCGGGAAATCCTGGACGACAAGGGCCGTGCCGATGAAATGCGGCGCACGCAAGACGCCATCCAGGCCAACTGCAAGTAAGCCTGGTTCAGGCTTCTCGCCCATCAGGCCCCGCTGGACGGGGCCATTTTTTTGCCTTTGGCGCCGTCCTTGATGCGCTGAGAACCTTTGGGCCACTTCTTCAGATGGCCCTGGTAACGCAGGCGGCGGGCCTCTTTGGGGTCCACCACCAAAGGCCGCACGAGTTCGATGCGGTCCTGATCGTGCAGGGGGTGACC
>JAGNPA010000153.1 GCA_017989885.1 Aquabacterium sp. | reverse complement strand
TTCCGGGTGGTGTTCTATTTCTCGCTGATGGGTTCGCTCATGGGCGCGGCCACCTGGCTGCTGCTACCTGGCCAGATCAACCCGACGCCGCTGGCCGAAATTCCCTCCCATTCGTGGCTGGCCCTGTTCGGCGTGGGCGTGTTCGCCACCGTGGCCCAGTTGTTGATGACACGGGCCTATGCACGCGGCAGCACCCTGGTCAACGCCAACCTGCAGTACCTGGGCATCGTGCATGCGGGCCTGCTGGGCACCGTGCTGTTTGGCGAAACCCTGGGGCTGGATGCCTTGCTGGGCATGGCCCTCATCGTGGGGTCTGGCATGGTCGCCGCACGGCTCAAACCGGCAGCGCCAGCGGCCACGCCCACACCGCACCCCGTCAAGCCCGACACCCCTTGAGCCGACGGCAGGGGCGGCCTCACCTCATGACCCGAGGCTCAGCGCCCCGACATCCCTACGATGCCGACGCTCAGTGGTCTTCGTGCCCATCGTGGTCAGGATGCACGCCTGAGGCCACCTCGGCATGCGGCGCGGCGCCATGGGCATCGCCGTGGTCATGCGAGTCATGCAGCACGCTGACGATGCCGCCAATCATGAGCAAGCCCGCCCCCATCCACACGATCTGCAGGACGGTGTCGCGCCCGCTCAGGCGCTTCTGCAACTGCGGGATCAGGTCGGCCACGGCCACGTACACGAAGCTGCTGGCGGCCACCACCATCATGTAGGGCAGGTACTCTCGCCAGGGGCCGATGAGGAAGTAGCCCAGCACCCCACCCACCACGGCCGCCAGGCCCGACAAGGCGTTGTAAGCCAGGGCCCGCATGCGTGAAAAGCCGGCATTGATCAGCACGATGTAGTCGCCCACTTCCTGCGGGATCTCGTGCGCGATGATGGCCAGGGCGGTGACGATGCCCAGCTGTGGATCGGCCAGGAAAGCCGCCGCGATCAGGACACCGTCACAGAAGTTGTGGATGCTGTCGCCCACCAGCACGCTCCAGCCGCCGCGCCCGGCCTGTTCGGCGTCAAAACCGTGATGGTGATCGTGGTCGTCGTGTTCATGGTGGTGGCCATGCCGGTACAGCTCGGCTTTCTCCAGCAGGAAGAAAAACAGCAAGCCCCCCAGCAAGGTGAGAAACAGCGCCTGTGGCGGCTCGCCCGAACCAAACGCCTCGGGCAGCACATGCAACAAGGCGGTCCCCAGCAGCACGCCGGTCGACAGGCTCACGAGGTGGCGAACGATCAAGCCCAGCAAGGGCGCAGACAGTGCCGCAGCCAGCAGCACCGAAATCAGACCGCCCAGAAAGGTGGCGGCCACGATGTAAGTCAAGGTCATGAGAACATCTTAGCAATGCTGTCAACAGCCCACTGCGCTACCGGGTCAACCCGCACACAAAGCAGCGACAATAGGCACCATGGAAAAGACGCTGACCGCCAAGACGAGCAAGGCCCCTGCCACCAGCCTGGAGCAAAGTCGCTACCCCGACCTGCTGGCTGCCATCGACATGGGCTCCAACAGCTTCCGGCTCGAAATTGGCCAACTGAGCAAGGGCCGCTACAAGCGCATCGAGTACCTCAAGGAGACCGTGCGCCTGGGCGGCGGGCTCGACAGCCACGGCATGCTGACCGAAGAAGCCACCCAACGCGGCCTGGCCTGCCTGGCGCAGTTCGCGCAGCGTCTCAAAGGCTTTGCCTCCTGGCAGGTGCGCGCCGTGGCCACCCAGACCCTGCGCGAAGCCCGCAACCGCGATGCCTTCCTGCAACGCGCGGACCGCGTGCTGGGGCACCGCATCGAGGTCATCGCCGGCCGCGAGGAAGCCCGCCTGATCTACCTGGGCGTGTCGCGTCTGCAACCCAGCGAGCTGCCGCGCCTGGTCATCGACATCGGCGGGCGCTCCACCGAGATGATCCTCGGCCACGGCCGCACCCCGATCCGCAAGGAGTCCTTCGGCGTGGGCAGCGTGAGCCTGTCGATGCAGCACTTCCCCAAGGGTCAGTACACCGCCGAAAATTTCCGCGCGGCACAGATCGCGGCTGGCGCCGAGCTGGAAGAAGCCCTCACCCTGTTCGAACGCAGCCAATGGCAGGAGGCCCTGGGCTCGTCGGGCACCGTGGGCGCCGTCTCCCAAATTCTGGCGGCCAACGGCATCACCGATGGCAGCATCACGCCCGAAGCCCTGCGCTGGTGCATGGAGCGCTGCATCGAGGCGGGCTCGGCCGAGTTGCTGTCCCTGCCGGGCCTCAAACCCGAGCGCAAGCCCGTGCTGGCCGGCGGCCTGTGCATCCTCTATACCCTGGCCTCGCATTTCGACATCGAGGCCCTGCGCCCCGCCAAGGGGGCCCTGCGCCAAGGCGTGATCTTCGACCTGGACGAACGCGTGGAGGCCGCGCGCAACCACCGCCTGCTCGACCCGCGCGACACCTCGGTGCGCGAGTTGCAGCAGCGCTTCCGCGTGGACACCACCCAGGCGCAACGCGTGCGCCAGCGCGCCCTCAGTCTGTGGCAGGAACTGGCCGAGCCGCAAGCCAACCCGGACGGCGAACATGCCCGCGAACTGGGCTGGGCCAGCGCGCTGCATGAAATCGGCATGATGGTCTCGCACCACGACCATCACCGCCACAGCGCCTATTTGCTGGGGCATGTGGACGCGTCCAGCTTCTCGCAATCGCAACTGCGTCGCCTGGCCACGCTGGTGCTGGGGCAGCGCGGCGAGCTGATCAAGCTGGTGGAACATCTGCAGGATCAGGCGCTGATGTCACAGGTGCTGTGCCTGCGTCTGGCCATCATCCTGCATCACGCCCGTGTCGACCTGCCCCCTCGGATGGTCAGCCTGCAGCGCGTTCGCGGCAAGATCAAGCTGGTCATCAACAAACGCTGGGCCATCGAGCACCCGCGGACCCTGCACCTGCTCGAAGAAGAAGTGCGCCGCTGGGGCGCGCAAGGGCGCCGTCAGCTGGACATGTCGCTGGTGGCTTGAACCTGGCGCGGGCGACGCCCGCGTTCAGCGCCAGATGGCCCAGCCGATGCCGGCCAGCGCCAGCACCCAGCCCAACGCAGCCAGGGGCATCAACCAGCGCTTCACACCGCCGGGCCCCTCATCCCGCCCTGCCCCTCGCCTCTCGGCGGGCGCGTCGGGCTCGTCGGTGCGCTCAATCCAGTCCCGCAAGGCCTGCGACAGGCGACGCGCCGAGCGGATGCGCTGATCGCGCTCGCGGTGCATGGCCTGCGCCACGATCTCGGACAGCGCCCGGGGCACCTCGGGGTTGACCTCGTGTGCCAACGGCACGGGCTGTCGCAACACCGCCTCGGCGATCTCTTCCAGGCTGTTACCGGCAAAGGGGCGCTGCCCGGTCAGCAACTCGTACAGCACCACGCCCAGTGCGTACACGTCCACGCGACGGTCGACGGTCAGGCGCCGCACCTGTTCGGGCGACATGTAATACGGCGAGCCGCCCACCAGTTCGTGGAAGCGGCTTTGCGGGTCATCGCGCTGCGCCAGGGACTCGGCCTGGCGGATGCGGGCGATGCCGAAATCGAGCACGCGGGGCTGGGTGCGTCCCGTCATGAAGATGTTGGCCGGCTTGATGTCACGGTGGATCACGCCCTTGTGATGGGCGTACGACAGGGCATCGGCCACGCGCCGCACGATCAGGGCGGCCTGTGAGGGCGTCGGGCGCCAGCCCTGGGCCAGCAACTGGCGCAGGTCCTTGCCCTTGAGCAACTCCATGGCAATGTAGGGCCCCTGCTCGCTCGTGCCCGCGTCGTAGACGGTGACGATCTGCGGATGGCTGAGCCCCCCGGCGGCACGGGCCTCGTTCAGAAACAGGGCGTTGAAGCGCTCGGGATCCGTCATCGACGGGTCCACATGCAGGGTCTTGATGGCGACTGCCCGCGACAGCAGCGGGTCGTGCGCGGCGTACACCGTGCCCAGCCCACCCTCACCCAGGGTGTACTTCAGGGCATAGCGGGCGATCTGCCCGATGGTGGGCAGGCTCTCGGTGCGCCCTCGGCGCGCCTCCATGGCGGCCTCGTCGGCATCCGGAAACGGTCGGGTCAGGATGACCGTGTCCTGGTTGTCGGGCACCAGCCGATCCACCTCCACCTGATTCGGGAGGGTGTCCGCCAGAGAGGGGGCGCGCCGCTGCGTCACGGATCAGAGCCCTGGCACGGGCCTCAGCGCGATGCAGGCCGCGCGGCCTTGACCTCATCGGGACGCAGCTGGGGCGCCAGATGATCGAGCACGCCATTGACGTACTTGTGGCCGTCGGTGCCGCCAAAGCTCTTGGCCAGCTCCACCGCCTCGTTGATGGCGACCTTGTAGGGCACGTCCAGGCAATGGGTCAGCTCGTACACACCGATCCACAGCACGGCGTGCTCCACCGGCGAGAGCTCTTCGACCGGGCGGTCGAGGAACTGCAGCAACTGGGCATCGAGTTGCGCGCACTGGTCGATGCAGCCGTGCAGCAAGGCATCGTAGTGAGCCCGGTCACAACGGGCAAAGTCTTCCTGCTCGCGAATGTGGGCGTCGACCGAACCGCCGTCGCGGGTGTTCAACTGCCACTCGTACAGGCCTTGCAGGGCGAACTCACGGGCACGGCGGCGCGACGACTTGGCGCGGGGCGCACCGGGTGCGCCCGGCTTGCGGGCGGGACGGCCTTGCAGCGGCGCGGACTTGGGGGTGTCGCTCGCGTCGCTCACAGCAGCTCATCCAGCAGGTTGGCCATCTCGACGGCCACACGGGCGGCGTCGCGGCTCTTTTCTTCAACGCGAGCCTCGGCCTGGGCCTGGTTCTCCACGGTCAGGATGGCATTGGCGACGGGCACGTGATGGTCCAGGCTGACCCGGGTCACGCCCGCGCCGCTTTCGTTGGACACCAGTTCGAAGTGGTAGGTCTCACCACGGATGATGCAACCCAGGGCCACCAGGGCATCAAAGCGCTCGCTGTCAGCCATGGCCTGCAAGGCCACCGGCACTTCCAGGGCACCGGGCACGGTCACGTGTTGGATGTGCTTGGCCTGCACGCCGAGTGCCGTCAGTTCCTCGATGCACAGCGCCGCCATCCGGGAGGTCAGTTCGTCATTGAAGCGGGCTTGCACGATGCCGACACGAAGATCGTGTCCATCGAGTCGGCCGGCTTGTCCTTTGTCAGCGCCTTGCATAGTGTGTGATCCAGAAAAAAGAGCGAAAAATCAGAAAAAAAGAGCGGGGCATCCAAACAGGACGTGCGCCACATGGGCGCACCCTTCAGTTGGACGGATCCAGTTGCGTGCCATCGGCCGTCAGGAAGCCGACAACCTCCAGTTCGTAGCCGACCATGCTGGGCATGCGACGCTGGTTGCCCATCAGGCGCATGCGTTGCACCCCGAGGTTGCGCAGGATCTGCGCTCCCACGCCGTAGGTACGCAGGTCCACTGGTTGCTTGACCGGCGCCTGGGGCTCGGTCGGCAGGGCCCGCTCCAGCAAGCGCTCGGCTTCGTCGCCGGCGTTGAGC
>JAGNPA010000152.1 GCA_017989885.1 Aquabacterium sp. | reverse complement strand
GCGCACGCTGCTGTTCTTGGGGTTGATGAATTCGGCACTGCCCAGGTTGCTGAAGTGGCAGCTGATGTCGGGCAGGGAGCCGCGTGCCTTGCTGAGCGCGATGAGCTGACCGTAGCGACGGCGCCCGATCACGGGCAGCCATTCATACAGCGTCAGGGGCAGCGCGTGGTCGCGTCGCTCGAAACGTGCCAGTTGCTGCTGGATCTGCTGTTCGATGTCGGCGATCTGGGCGGTCAGCGTGGGCTGGTGGCGCGCCCGCACCGTGCAGGTGGCGACATAGTTGCCAAAGGTGGGCGCCTGGCCTTCGGGGTAGTAGCGGCGCAGATCGACGGAAATGCGCAGGGCGGCCACGGCGTGCGGGTTGTGGGCATGCGGGGCCAGGAAGGTGTTGGCGATCAGCGCGGTCAGCAGGGCGTTTTGCGTGCAGTGGTTGGCGCGGGCGAGCTGCTTCATGACTTCGGCCGGGCAGGGCAGCTCGTGGTAGCGGATGGCCGAGGTGGTGAAGCGGGGGCTGTGGCGCTGGTTCAGCGTGATGACCTGCTGGCCTTGGGCGGCACGGGCGTCGGCGCGGCTTTGGCGCCAGCCGCGCCAGATGGCCGCGGGCCATTGCCAGGCATGCGCGGGCGTGACGGCGGCGTGCATCGAGGGCGAGTCCAGTGGGCTGGCGCTGATCGGCTGGCCATTGAGGCGGCCGAGGATGGCGCACAGCATCTGGATCATGGAGCGGCCGTCGCCCACGATGTGGTGCACCACGAAGAGCAGGCCGGGTTGGCTGGGGTGGGGCAGGAAGCGGGCACGCCAGGGCAGGCCGTGTTCCAGTGACAGGGGGTCGTTCAGGCGGGTGCTGTGCCAGGCTTGCAGGGCGTCGCTGTCGTCGAGATCGACACCGTGCTCGACCTGGTAGGCGTCGTCGAACAACTGGTCGACGATGAAGTCGTCGGGCAGGATGCGCATCCGGTCGAGCCAGAAGCCCGGCTCGATCACCGAGCGCATGCGCGGGAAGGCGGTGACGAGTTCGCGCAGGGTCTGGCGGACCAGGGCTGCGTCGACCGGGCCACTCAGGCGCAGCATGTAAGGCTGGTTGATGGGGCCGAGGCGGCCCTCAGCCGCCCAGTACAGGTGCTCGGAACGGTTCAGGGGGATCAGGTCAGTGAGGCTCACGCGACAGCCTTTTTCGTGAGGGGCATGGCGTCACTGTAGGGGGGCGCAGCGGGGCGACCGGGGGGGGCTTACCAGTGAGGCAGCCCCCGATCCAAGGGGGGCGTACCAGTGAGGCGGCCAGCGGACTCAGCGGCGGGTGGCCACCGGGACGCGTCCCACGGGCTGGCCTTGCGCGGTCTGCGCCAACTCCAGTGCCAGGCGGCGCAGGGCTTCCCAGCCGTCTTGTGGCCATTGCGGGTGGCGCAGGCCTTTGACGATGCCGTCGACCGTGCTGGCGTGGGCCACCAGGCGGGCCAGCGCGGCCGCGCGGGTGTGGGGCAGGATCCGTTCGAACAGGCGCTCGCGCGGGCCCCAGACGCGCTGCTCGCGCAGCACCATGGGCAGGGGCTTGCCGCCGTCGAGGGCGGTGCGGGCGCGGTAGAGGCCGAGAATGTCTTCGGTCAGGGCCCAGTGCACCAGCACGGCGGCCTCGCCTTCGGCCTGCAGGCCGTCGATCATGCGCAGCGTGCGCTCGATCTGGCCCGACAACACGGCCTCGCTGAGCTTGAAGACGTTGAAGCGGGCCACGTCGACCACGGCGTCTTCGATCTGCGCGATGGTGAGCGTGCCCGGCGGGTGCAGCAGGCCGAGCTTGACGATTTCCTGGTGGGCGGCGAGCAGGTTGCCCTCGACCCGGTCGGCAAAGAAGGCCAGGGTGCGCTGACCGGCTTCGCCGGGCTCGACCTGCTGGCCCTGGGCGGACAGGCGCTGGGCGATCCACAGCGGCAGCTGGGCGCGCTCGATGGGATCGCAGCGCAGCGTGAGGCCCGTGCCGTCGAGCGCGGTGAACCAGGCGCTGTTGAGCTGGGTCTTGTCCAGGCGGGGCAGGGTGACGAGGGTGAGCAGGCCGTCGTTGCCCTGGGCGGCGGTGCAGTACTGCTGCAGGGCTTGCGAGCCGTCTTTGCCGGGCTTGCCCGAGGGGATGCGGATCTCGATGATCTGCTTGTCGCCGAACAGGGACATTTCGCTGGCCGCGCCCAGCAGGCCCGACCAGTCGAAGTGCGCGCCACTGACGGTGTGGACCTGACGTTCGGTGTAGCCGGCCGCGCGCGCGGCGGCGCGGATGGCGTCGCCCGCTTCCTGGGCCAGCAGGGGCTCGTCACCGTAGAGGGTGTAGACGGGCTTGAGCGCACCCGCCCCTTTGCTCAGGTGGGCGGGGAGCTGGTCCAGGCGCAGTTGCATGGGGTGCGGTCGCCGTTCAGCGACCCGCCTGGGAGGCGGCTTGGACGGCGGAGACCGGGGCGGTGGTCGTGGCCGCCGGCGCAGGGCTGGTCAGCTGTGCGGGCTGGATGGCGGCCAGGCGGCGCAGCACCTGGTTGACGATGTCGGTCTGCATGCTGCGTTGCAGGGCGGCGGCCTCGTCCTGTTTGGCCAGGGCGTCTCGCTCGTTGTAGCTCAGGTCGCGTGCCAGGTCGACCTGGGTGGGGCCGAGCAGCTCGCTGCCGTCGCCGCGCAGGATGCGAAAGCGCACGCCGGTGCGCACGCTCATGTCGCGCACCTGGCCGTAGGCGGTCTTGGTCACGACGACCAGATCGCGGCTGTCACGCAGGGCTTCGAACACCAGGTGGCTCGTGGGCACCTGGCTGGCCGAGGCCGCCTGGGTGGCCTGCAGGGTGGAGTCGACCACATCGACGCCACTGGCTTCGAGCGCACGGGCCAGCTCGCTGGCCAGCGGCGAGGTGCTGGCAAAGCCGGTGAGCTGGATGGTGCGGAAGGCCATGACCTTGGGGCCACGGCGCAGCTGGAAGCCGCAGCCCCCGAGGGAGGCCAGGGCCAGGGTGGCGCTCAGGCCGGTGAGGAGGTGGCGGCGCTGCATGGTCAGACCACCACGTTGACGAGGCGGCCGGGCACGACGACGACCTTCTTGGGCGCCTTGCCTTCGGCGAACTTGACGAAGTCTTCGCTGGCCAGGGCGGCGGCCTCGATGGCGGCCTTGTCGGCGCTGGGGCTGACCTTGATGGAGCCGCGCAGCTTGCCGTTGACCTGCAGCATCAGCTCGATCTCGTCCTGCACCAGGGCGCTGTCGTCCACCTTCGGCCAGGGCGCGTCCAGCAGGTCGCCCAGCTGACTGACGTAGCCCAACTCGGCCCACAGGGTGTGCGTGAGGTGCGGGGTGGCGGGGTAGAGCGCGCGCAGCAGGATGCCGAAGCCTTCGATGACGGCGATCTGGCCGTCCGGCGTGTCGGTGCCCTTGAAGCCTTCCAGCGCGTTGAGCAGCTTCATCGCGCCGGAGACCACGGTGTTGTACTGCATGCGCTGGTAGTCGTAGTCCACCTGCTTGAGAACGGTGTGCACTTCCAGGCGCAGCGCCTTGGCGTCCTTGCCGAAGGCCACGTCGGCCAGCGAGGTCGCGCCTTGCGTGAGCGCGGTGGTGTCGGCCTTGGGCAGGGCGCTCAGCTTCATGCCGAAGTTCCAGACGCGGCGCAGGAAGCGGAAGCTGCCTTCCACGGCGGCATCGTTCCACTCCAGCGTCAGCTCGGGCGGCGCGGTGAACATGGTGTACAGGCGGGCGGTGTCGGCGCCGTACTTCTCGATCAGCTCTTGCGGGTCGATGCCGTTGTTCTTCGACTTGGACATGGTGCCCACGCCTTCGTAGTCGATGGCGGTGCCCACGGGCAGCTTGCCGTCGGCGCTGTCGGCTTCGTGGATCAGGCGCGCGCCGATGACCTTGCCGGTCTCATCGAGCACATGCTCGACGTCGTGCGGCCAGAAGTAGTCCTTGCCGCCCTTGGCGGTGCGGCGCGAGTAGATGTGGTTGAGCACCATGCCCTGGGTGAGCAGCTTCTTGAAGGGCTCGTCGGCCTTGACCAGGCCCAGGTCGCGCATGACCTTGGTCCAGAAACGCGCATACAGCAGGTGCAGGATGGCGTGCTCGATGCCGCCGATGTACTGGTCCATCGGCATCCAGTAGTCGGTGCGGCCATCGACCATGGCGTCGTGGTTGTCGGCGCAGGTGTAGCGCAGGAAGTACCAGCTCGAGTCCACGAAGGTGTCCATCGTGTCGGTTTCGCGCTGGGCGGGCTTGCCGCACTTCGGGCAGCCGACGTTGAGGAAGTCGGGGCGCGACTTGAGCGGGTTGCCGCTGCCGTCGGGTACCACGTCTTCGGGCAGGACCACGGGCAGGTCCTTTTCGGGCACGGGCACGGGGCCGCAGTCGGCACAGTGGATGATGGGGATGGGGGTGCCCCAGTAGCGCTGGCGGCTGATGCCCCAGTCGCGCAGGCGCCAGGTGGTCTTCTTCTCGCCCACGCCCTGGGCGATCAGCAACTCGGCGACCTTGGCGACGGCGTCCTTGTGGGCCAGGCCGTCGAGCACGCCGGAGTTCACGCACACGCCTTGCTGCTTGTCACCGTACCAGTCGGCCCAGGCGGCCAGGCTGAAGGTCTTGCCTTCGGCTTGGATCACTTGCTTGATCTCGATGCCGTACTTCTGGGCAAAGGCGAAGTCGCGCTCGTCGTGGGCGGGCACGCCCATCACGGCACCGTCGCCGTAGGACATCAGCACGTAGTTGCCGATCCAGACTTCGACCTGCGCGCCGGTGAGCGGATGGGTGACGAACAGGCCGGTGGGCTGGCCCTTCTTTTCTTGCGTGGCCAGTTCGGCTTCGGTGGTGCCGCCGCTCTGGCATTCGGCGATGAAGGCCTGCAGCTCGGGCTTGAGCGTGGCGGCGTGGGCGGCCAGCGGGTGCTCTGGGGCGACCGCGCAGAAGGTCACGCCCATGATGGTGTCGGCACGGGTGGTGAAGACCCAGAGCTGACCGTTGTTGATTTTCTGGCCGTCGGCGCCGGTGATGTCGTGGCTGAACGCAAAGCGCACACCTTCCGACTTGCCGATCCAGTTTTCCTGCATCAGGCGCACGCGCTCGGGCCAGCCGGACAGGTAGTTCTTGTCCTCGGGGTTGGCCACGGCGCCCAGCAGTTCTTCGGCGTAGTTCGTGATGTTCAGGTAGTAGCCAGGGATCTCACGCTTTTCGACCAGCGCGCCCGAGCGCCAGCCGCGGCCGTCGATCACCTGTTCGTTGGCCAGCACGGTCTGGTCAACCGGGTCCCAGTTGACGGTTTGCGTGCGGCGCTCGCAGATGCCCGCTTCCAGCATCTTGATGAACAGCCACTGGTTCCACTTGTAGTACGCGGGCTGGCAGGTGGCGATCTCGCGCGACCAGTCGATCGCCAGCCCCATCGCCTTCATCTGCTTCTTCATGTAAGCGATGTTGTCGTAGGTCCAGGCGGCGGGGGGCACCTTGTTCTTGAGCGCGGCGTTCTCGGCGGGCAGGCCAAAGGCGTCCCAGCCCATGGGCATGA
>JAGNPA010000151.1 GCA_017989885.1 Aquabacterium sp. | reverse complement strand
ATGCTGCACGTTCAGCGCCCGATACGCCTCGGGGAACAGGCGCGAGACGATCAGGCGGTTCTGCATGACATAGCCCAGCCCCGAGGGGGCCTGGGTGCGCTGCCCCACCACCCACCAGGCGCCATCGGGCCCGCGCGCCAGGTCGAACGCCACCACATGCAGGTAAACGCCGCCCAGCGGCTGGGTGCCTTGCAGGCCGCGCAGGTATCCAGGGTGGCCCAGCACCAGGGCAGACGGCAGCATGGCCTCACGCAACAGGGTCTGCTCGCCATAGGTATCGACCAGGATGCGATTGAGCAGGTCGGCGCGCTGGGCAATGCCGCGCTCCAGCCACGGCCACTCCTCGGGCGAGATCAGCAGGGGCAAGGCCTCCAGGGACCAGGGCCGACTGCTGCCCCCGGCCGCGTTGTAGACGTTGTAGGTGATGCCGTCTTCACGGATCTGGCGGGCCAACGCCTCCTGGCAACGGCTCAGCTCGTCAAAGGGCGCGCCCAGTTGCGTCGCCAGCGCGCGCCAGGCCGGCCGCAGTTGCCCATCGGGCTGGCGCAGCTCATCGTGGTGGCCGGGGTCGACCGGGCGGGCCCGGCGTAACCACTCCTCCACCCAGCCAGAGGCTGCGGATGCCGACGTATCGTGCACAGGAAAAGTGGATGACATGGTGAGGTGAGGCCCGGAAGCAGCATCGGTGTGTCCCCGATTCTCAACCACGCAAGCAATTTATCGGCCAAGGGTTGGCCTGTTTGCCAGAAAAGAATGCGTCAGCTTGGCCGCGGGGCCCCGCCGCCACCCAGCAACTCGTCCAGGCAGCGCAACAAGGCCACCACGTCCAGCGGCTTGGTCAGGTAGGCGCTGAAACCCCGGGCCCGGGCCGCATGGACGCGGTCGGGCATGGCGTCGGCAGACAGTGCCACACGGAGCAGGTCGCGCGTGCGCGGGTTGGCCTGCAGGGCATCGTCGAGCTCGAAGCCCGTCATGTCACCCAGGTGCATGTCCAGCAAGAGCAGATCAGGGGGATCGGCCTGAATCAGCGCCAACGCCTCCTTGCCATTGCAGGCCACCTTCAGGCGCCAGGACGGACGCAAGGCCAGAATCTGGCTCACGAGCTGCACATTGACCTCGTTGTCCTCGGCATAGACGATCGTGGCCTCGCTGGCAGGCACGATCTCCTCGTCCAAGGCAGCGAAACTGGAGGCCTCAGCCGCTTCGGCCGCCGGCAGGCTGACCGTGAACACACTGCCCACGCCGCGCTGGCTCTGAACGATCAACCGCCCGTTCATCAGTGCCACCAGCCGCTGGACAATGACCAGGCCAATGCCGGTGCCATCGATGCCGGACTGCTCCGCGCCCAGGCGATTGAAGGGCTCAAATAGCTGCGCCTGCTGCTCAGGCGTCATGCCGGCGCCATTGTCGGACACCGAACAGTGCACCCAGCCCTCCTCATGCCAGACATGAACGCGCACGAAGCCGCCGGGGTGGTTGTACTTGATGGCATTGCTCAACAGGTTGACCAGCACCTGGCGCAAGCGCACCCGGTCGGCATGCACGGCCACCTCCAGGGGCAGAGACGGCACGGACAGCGCCACCTGCGCCTGATCGGCCGCTTCGCCAACCATGCTCACGGCGTCCTGAAGCACCGTCTCCAGCTGCAAGGGCTCCTGCGACATGGGCAAGTCCCCCGCCTCGATGCGAGACAGGTCCAGCACATCGCTGATCACCGCCAGCAAATGCCCCCCTGCCCGCTCGATCAGGCGTACCTTGCGCAACTGATCATCCTGCAGGGGCGACTGCCGGTCCATGCGCAGCAACTGCGCAAAACCGATGACGGCGTTCAGCGGGGTGCGCAACTCGTGGCTCATGCGCGAGAGAAACTCGGACTTGGCCTGGCTGGCACGCTGGGCGGTCTCGGCCGCGACGCAGGCTTCCTGATAGAGTTTGTGCTCGGTGATGTCAGCGATGTAGCCGCAGCGCACCTCCTGACCATCGGCATCGAAACCCGAGATCGAGTCAGCCGCGCACCAGCGCCACTCGCCCTGCGCGTTCAACACCCTGAACTCGCTGTGCAGGCGCACCGAGCCTGAGATGGCCTCATCGCGCTGCCGAAAGAACAGGGCCAGGTCTTCGGGCATCACACGGTTGTACAGGGCCCAGGGTGAGGCCAGAGCCTGCTCGGGCGTGGCCCCGAACATCTCGCGCACGCCCTCGCTGACAAAGTCGAGGTGGCCCGCCACATCGGGGCCAGCCCGGAACACATAGATCATGCCCGGCAGGTTGTGCGACAGGGCCGTGAGCAGCGCATTTCGCTCATGCAGCCAGGCGGCGTGCCGCTTGCGATCGGTGATGTCGTTGAACACACAAAACCATCGCAGCCGACCATCTTCGAGCTGGTGAGCCTGCGCCTGCACTGCAAACCATCTCAGTCCATGCACGGGCGACTGCACGCGGCAGTCCATCTCGAAGGGTGCCAGCGTGCGCGCACTGTTTTCGATGACGTCGAACAGCACCGGTTGCTCATCGGCGTGGACCAGATCGGCCAGACGCTGACCCAGCAAGGTCACCCTCGGATACCCCAGCGACGTGCAAGCCAGCTGATTGGCATCGTCGATGCAACCCCGGTGATCCATGATCACCTGCGCTGCCGGCGAGAGATCGAAAGCAGTCTGGTACGGTGAAGGGGGCAAGGACACGGATGAAGGCAGGAATGGACGCAGACACCTGATTAAACATCACGAACCCTGCCACCGGGCGTAACAGTGCGTGTCAATCCCGCATGTCGGCGTGAGATCGCTCAACCGCCCCACCACGCCATCAGCAGCGGCAGCAACAAGGCCGTCAACAGCCCATTGAGGCCCATGGCCAGGGCCGAGAACGCCCCACAGGTCTCGCCGATCTGCAAGGCCCGCGAGGTGCCAATGGCGTGCGCGCAGGTGCCCAGCGCTGTGCCCAGCGCCGCATCGTCGCCCGGCAGCAGGCGACGGAGCAACCACGGCCCCACCACGGCCCCCAGCAAGCCGGTGACCAGCACGATGGTGGCGGCCAGCGCCACATTCGCGCCCACCTCGTGCGCCAGCACGGTGGCCAGCGCGGTGGTCACCGATTTGGTGCTCAAGGCCAGCACCAGTTCACGGCTGCCGCCCAGCCAGTGGGCCATCAGCATGGCCGTGACGACACTGACCACGCCGCCCACGGCAATCGCCGCCAAGGTGCTGCGCCAGCGGGCGCCCACATGCTGCAACTCGGTGTAAAGCGGGATGGCCAGGGACACGATGGACAGCCCCAGCAGCCAGTGCAGGAACTTGGTGGACTCGAAATAGTGGGCATACGAGATGCCCAAGCCTTTCAGCGCCACGATGACCATGGCCACCGACAGCACCAGCGGATGCACGAAGGGCGACTGGCCTGCCTGGCGGTACAGCCACGTGGCCACCGCATAGGCCGACAGCGTCAGGAACAGTGGAAACAGCTGATGCTGCAGCACCGCCGATGCGGCCTGCTGCCACAGGGACGACAACTCAAACATCACCGGCCTGCTTTCCGTCGAAGCGCCGCAGCCAGCGGATGGTCAGACCCGTGGCCACCATGCCCGCCACGATGCTCACCAGCAGAGCCACGGTCAGCGGCCACCAGTTGGCCTGCAGCAAATCGGCCTGCTCCATGATGCCGACACTGACGGGCACCAGCAGCAGCGGCACCAGCAACAACATGGTCGAGCCCGCCCGACGCAACTCAGGCAGGTGCCCCTTCTTGGCCAGCAAGGCCAGCAGCACCAACACCATGCCCACCACCGAGCCCGGCACAGGCAGCCCTGTCACCGCCACCAACGCCTCGCCCATCAACTGCCCGGCCACCAGCAAGGCCATACCCTGGATCATCTCGTCACACCCCGCTCAACGCATCTCGAACAGTTCCTGGTGGAAGTCGTCTGGCGATCGACCTTGTGCCACCCAGTCCTCACGCAGCGACTGACCAAAGCCTGCCGGCCCGCAGAACCAGACGCTGGCCTCAGCCCAGCCAGGCGCCAGTTCGCGGATGCGCTGCGGCGTCAAGCGTCCCTGCTCGGCGGCGATCACCACATGCAGCGTCACCCCGGCCTGCTCGGCCCGCTGGCGCAGACGGCGGATGAACTCCGCATCGGGTGCGCTCGTGCTGTAGAACAGGTCGATGGCCTTGCCATCGGGCTGCTCGCACAGGGCCTGCATGCGGGCGATGAAGGGCGTGATGCCAATGCCGCCCGCCACCCAGATCTGACGTGGATGCCGCCCCTTGAACGAGAAGCGCCCATAAGGCCCCTCCACCTGCACCGCATCGCCCACCTTGACAGTGGCCGGCAAGGTATTGGTGTAGTCGCCCAGCGCCTTGATGAGGAAAAACATCTTGCCGTCGCCCTTCCAGGCCGACGACATCGTGAACGGATGCGAACCTTCACGTGGGTCCAGCGTGACGAACGCAAACTGCCCGGCCTGGTGACCCGGCCAGTTGCCCTGCAGGCTCACGGCCACCCGCAGCACACGGTTGTCGGCGTGGTACTCCACCTCGTCCACCACCGCCACGGTACGGCGGGTCTGGCCCACACGCCGCGTCAGGCTGACGAACGCGGCCACGGTGCCACCGGCCAACAGAACGGCCATCACCGGGCCAATGCCTTGCGTCCAGTAGCTGAACTTCATCAGCACCACCGAGTGGTACACCAGCACCAGATAGACCACCGCCAGCCAGCGGTGCGTCTTGAAGAAATAGCGATACGGAAAGCGCTTGATCAAGGCCAGGCCGATCAGCACCAGGGCGGCATAAAAGGCCCACTCCCCCACATCCTCGGCCAGCCCGCGCTGCCCTGCCAACCAGCCCTGCAGGCCTTCGTACACCGGGCGCGCACCCTTGCGGGCCGGGCGCTCCAGCCAGCCCCAACCCACGGCCCACTTCACGCCCTCCACCCACAACCAGTGCGCGATGGCCGTGACCAGCGCCGTGATGCCCAGCCACTTGTGCAGGCGGTATGACTTGTCGAGCCCGCCCAGGAAAGACTCGATGCGCCCGCGCGGCCGCAAGGCCAGCAACATGCCCACGCTCATCGCCCCGATCGCCAGGATGCCCGTGTAGTTGAGCATCGAGGTACGAAAGTTGAAGATGGCAAATGCCTCGAACCAGACGGAATCGGCTGCTGCCCACAAGCCTGTCAAGACAAGAATCAAGCCGATCAGGGTGAGCTGGATGTGTTTCATGGGCGTGTAGACGGGCAAATGACCCCGTCAAGTCTACGCCTCTCGGACCCCGCTGACTGTGCGTCAGGCGCGCACAGGCTCTGTTCGATTTGGCGTTTCACTGACAGACGCCACAGCTTCCCGGTATATTGACAAAATCGGACAGATCACCCCCCTGTCCGGCCTCACCCGACCCTCACGGAGGTTTGTCCAATTGCGCCGTTCGCTGTTGCGCCTTGGGATGGCACTGTGCCTGCCCCTGCTGACGTCTCTGCCCCACATGGCCCGAGCCGATTCAGGCACGCCGGTGCTGCGCGTGTTGGCC
>JAGNPA010000150.1 GCA_017989885.1 Aquabacterium sp. | reverse complement strand
TGGTGGAGTAGCCGTTGTTGACCATCCAGACGCCGCTGTAGAGCTTGCGCAGGGCGTCGTAGTCGAACGGGGCGTTGTCGCGCGGGCCACCGGTGTGGCCTTCGACCACGTGCAGGAAGACCGGGTGCAGCTTCTCCAGTTCGCGCACCACGTATTCGAACAGCGGCTGCGGGTTGCTTTCGCTGGAGTCGTTGACGGGCGAGACGGGCGACAGGCGGATGCCCACGCGGTCGGCACCGATTTCGGCGGTGACGGCGGTCATCACTTCCAGCAAGAAGCGGGCGCGGTTTTCAATGCTGCCGCCGTACTGGTCGGTGCGCTGGTTGGAGCCGTCGCGCAGGAAGGCGTCGATCAGGTAACCGTGGGCGCCGTGGATTTCCACACCGTCAAAGCCGGCGTCGATGGCGTTGCGGGCTGCGGTGCGGAAGTCGTTGACCACGCCGGCGATCTCGGCCGTTTCCAGCGCACGCGGGGTGGAGCAGTCGACCATGCCCTGGCCGGGCACGAAGGTCTTGGCCTTGGCCGCGATGGCCGAGGGTGCTACCGGGGCCTGGCCGTCGGGTTGGTAGGCGGTGTGCGACATGCGGCCGACGTGCCACAGTTGCACGAAGATCTTGCCGCCCTGTGCGTGGACGGCGTCGGTCACCTTGCGCCAGCCGGCCACCTGTTCGGCGGTGTGCAGGCCGGGGGTGTTGGGGTAGCCCTGGGCGGTGGCCGACACCTGGGTGGCTTCGGCAATGATCAGGCCGATGGTGGCGCGCTGGGTGTAGTACTCGACCGTCAGCGGGCCGGGCACGTTGCCGGCTTCGGCGCGGCTGCGGGTCAAGGGGGCCATGACCACGCGGTTGGCCAGGGTGATGGGGCCCAGTTGGAAGGGTTGGAACAGGTCGCTCATGCAAAGGTCTCCGTGGACGAAATGAATCAAGGACGCAAGAGGTGGTCGAGCATCAGCGCGACCGTGTCCTTGAGGGCTTGGGTGTGGTGTTCGATCTTCATGCGCAGCAAGGCGCCTTCCCAGGCATCCCAGAAGAAGGTGGCCAGGGTGTCGGCATCGACGTCGGTGCGCACGCTGCCTTCGGCCTGCGCGCGGCGCAGCAGCTCGGCCAGGCGCGCGCGCCAGCCAGCCAGCGCGGTGTTCAGCACGCCGCAGCACAGGGCGCTGGTTTCGGCCACTTCGGCGGCAAAGTTGCCCACCAGGCAACCCTGGCAGCCTTGCTGTTCGTGGTGCGCGATGAAGCGGGTGAAGACGTGGCGCACGGCCTCATGGGCGCCAGGCGGGGCGTCGCTCAGGCAACGCTCCCAGGACTCGTCTACCCACTGTGCGTAGTGCTGGATGATGGCCGCGGCGAAGGCTTCCTTGCTCTCGAAGTGGTTGTAGAAGGAGCCCTTGGGCACGCCGGCCTGGTCGGTGATCTGCTGGATGCCGGTGGCGTGGTAGCCGCAGCGCGTGAACAGCTCGTGGCCGGCCGCCGTGAGGCGTCGGGGGATGTCGGTTTTGTCAGCGGTGCGGGCCATGGGTCAAATAATATGACCAGTCGTCTTGAAATGCAAATGAGGGGGGCGCAAGACCGCAGGCGTTCAGGGTTTTTGCTGTTTTCCGTCCTATGCTTGTCATCATGACCCTGGAAGATCCACCTTCTGCGGCCCCTTTCTTTCTGATCCAACGCCCTTTGTGATGACCCCTCTTTCTCAGCCTTCCGTCGCGCCCACCGTGGCACCGTGCTCGTCCAGTGCCGACGCGCAACATCCCAACGACGTGTTCGGTCGCCTGTTCCGTGCCTGCGAGGGCCTGCCCGCGGTGCGCTGTGCGGTGGTCCACCCGTGTGATGCGGACTCGCTGGGTGGCGCGATCGCGGCGGCGCAGCGTGGCTTGATCGTGCCGGTGCTGGTGGGCCCGCAGGCCAAGATCCGGGCCGTGGCCAAGGAAGGTGGCTGGGACCTGTCGCCCTGGCGCATCGTGGACACCGAGCACAGCCATGCCGCCGCCGACACGGCCGTGGCGTTGGCCCGTGCGGGCGAGGTGCAGGCCCTGATGAAGGGCAGCCTGCACACCGACGAGTTGATGGGGGCGGTGGTGGCGTCGGCCACGGGCCTGCGCACCGCGCGCCGTGTCAGCCACGTCTTCGTGATGGACGTGCCGCTCTACCCGCGCATGCTGTTGGTCACCGATGCGGCGGTCAACATCGCGCCCACGGTGCGTGAAAAGGCCGACATCGTGCAGAACGCGATCGAGCTGGCGCATGTGCTGGGGGTGCCCGAGCCCAAGGTGGCCATCCTGGCGGCGGTGGAAACCGTCAACCCCGACATGCAGGCCACGGTGGATGCGGCCATGCTGTGCAAGATGGCCGACCGTGGCCAGATCACCGGCGGGCTGATCGACGGGCCGCTGGCCTTTGACAACGCCATCAACCTGGAAGCGGCCCGCACCAAGCACATCGTCTCGCCGGTGGCCGGGCAGGCCGACATCCTGGTCGTGCCCGACATTGAGGCCGGCAACATGCTGGCCAAACAGTTGCAGTACCTGGCCGGGGCTGACAGTGCTGGCATCGTGCTGGGCACGCGGGTGCCCATCGTGCTGACCAGCCGGGCCGACTCGGTGCGCATGCGCCTGGCGTCCACAGCGGTGCTCAAGCTGCTGGCGCACGCCCGTTCGCAAGCGGCGACCGCCCAGGTGGCGTGAGGGAGGGGGCACGATGACGACCGACGCCATTGCGGTGCTCAACGCCGGCTCGTCGAGCCTGAAGTTCTCGGTGTTCACGGCGCGGATCTTCCGCCACCTGTTTCATGGGCAGATCGAAGGCATCGGCACCGCGCCGCGCCTGAAAGTGGCCAATGTGCGTGGCGAGGTGTTGCTCGACCAGCGTTGGTCGGGGGATGAGGGCTTCGACCACGAGGCGGCCCTGGCCCACCTCTTGAAGATCATGCCGCAGTTCCTGCACCGCATCGAGGTGGTGGCCGTGGGGCACCGCATCGTCCATGGGGGCATGGCCTTTCAGGCGCCGGTGGTGCTGACGCCGGCCGTGGTCGAGCAGCTGGCCGAGTTGGTGCCGCTGGCCCCGCTGCATCAGCCTCACAACCTGGCGCCGGTGCGGGCCTTGATGAAGCTGGCGCCCGGCGTGCCGCAGGTGGGCTGCTTCGACACGGCCTTCCACACCCACGCGCCCGAGGTGTCGCAGCGCTTTGCCCTGCCGCGTGAGTTCCACCACGCCGGCGTGCAGCGCTACGGTTTCCATGGCCTGTCGTACGAATACATTGCCTCGCGCCTGCCCCAGGTGGACCGTCACGCGGCCAAGGGTCGCACTGTGGTGCTGCATCTGGGCAATGGCGCCAGCATGTGCGCCTTGCAACAGGGGCGCAGCGTGGCCAGCACCATGGGCTTCACCGCGCTGGACGGCCTGCCCATGGGCACCCGGTGCGGCAACATCGACCCCGGCGTGCTGCTGTGGCTGATGGACGAGCGGGGCCTGGACGCCCGCCAGATTGAAACCCTGCTCTACAAGGAGTCGGGCTTGCTGGGCGTCTCGGGCCTGTCGTCCGACATGCGCACCCTGCTGGCCAGTGACCACGCGGCCGCGCGCGAGGCCATCGATCTGTACGTGTACCGCATCCAGCGCGAGCTGGGCTCGCTGGCAGCCGCCTTGGGTGGGCTGGACAGCCTGGTCTTCACTGCCGGTATTGGCGAGCATGCATCGGCCATCCGGGCGCGCATCTGCCACGACGCGGCCTGGCTGGGAGTGACGCTGGACGAGGCTGCCAACACGCACGGACCGGCCGAGCCGGGCCAGCCGCATCGCATCAGCCGGCCCGACAGCCGGGTCAGCGTGTGGGTGATCCCGACCAACGAGGAACTGATGATTGCGCGCCACACCCGCTTGCGGGTGCCTGACTTCCGACAGCAGGGCAGCGAGCACCTGATTCAGCCTGTGGCAGCCACCTCCGCCTGAGCCCCCAGGCGCTACAATTTCGAGTTCGATGAGCGCCACACGGGTGGCGACACCTTTGAGAAGGATTCCCCCCATGTCGATGGACGATCGCGACGGCAAGATCTGGATGGACGGCAAGATGGTGGAGTGGCGCGACGCCAAGATCCACGTGCTGACCCACACGCTGCACTACGGTTGCGGCGCTTTCGAAGGCGTACGCGCCTACAAGACCGACAAGGGCACCGCGATTTTCCGTCTGCGTGAGCACACCGAGCGTCTGTTCAACAGCGCCAAGATCCTGCGCATGCCCATGCCCTTCAAGCTCGACGAGCTGATGCAGGCGCAGATCGACGTGATCAAGGCCAACAACCTGGAAAGCGGCTACCTGCGTCCGCTGATCTGGCTGGGCTCCGAGAAAATGGGCGTCAGCCCCAAGGGTGCCAAGGTGCACGCCATGGTTGCGGCCTGGCCCTGGGGCGCCTACCTGGGTGAAGACGGCATGAACCGCGGCATCCGCGTCAAGACCTCCAGCTTCACCCGCCACCACGTCAACATCACGATGACGCAGGCCAAGTCGGTGAGCAACTACACCAACTCCATCCTGGCCAACCTCGAAGCCACCGAAGACGGCTACGACGAAGCCCTGCTGCTGGACACCGCCGGCTTCGTGTCCGAAGGCTCGGGCGAGAACGTGTTCGTGGTCAAGGAAGGCGTGGTCTACACCCCCGACCTGTCGGCTGGCGCCCTGAACGGCATCACCCGCAAGACCGTGACGGCGATCTGCAAGGACCTGGGCCTGGAGCTCAAGGAAAAGCGCATCACCCGCGACGAGATCTACATCGCCGACGAGGCCTTCTTCACCGGCACCGCCGCGGAAGTGACCCCGATCCGTGAGCTCGACCGTGTCCAGATCGGCGAGGGCACCCGTGGCCCCATCACCGAGAAGATCCAGTCGGCCTACTTCGACATCGTCTATGGCCGCAACGCCAAGTACGCTGACTGGCTGACCCTGGTCTGATTGCCGAGGATCTGGAACATGAGCACGAACGCACAATCTCCCAAGGCTGTGGTGGAAGTGGGCGCGGCCGATCTGCAAGGGCCGGGCGTGGTGTTTTGCCCCAACCCCAAGCAGGCGCTGTGGAGCAACCACCCCCGCGTCTACATTGATGTGGTGGCCACCGGCGAAGGCAAGTGCCCGTATTGCGGCACCGTCTACAAGCTGAAAGACGGCGAGCACGTGCACGCGCACTGAGGTGCCAGGCTGCTGAATGCGCTGGTGCAAGCCCGGGTTCGCCCGGGCTTTGTCTTTTCTGCGGTGGCCTGACGCTGTCTGGTGACGCGTCCGCCCCTTGCGACCTTGTCAGGAGTTCACCATGCCCGAGATGCCTTCCGCACTCTCTGATCTCTACGCTCTGCCAACCCTGTCCGACTTGCTGGCCTGGCGGGTGAAGCTCACGCCGCAGGCTGCGGCGTACCGGCACTTCGACACGGACAGCCAGGCCTGGGTGACGCTGGACTGGGCGCAGGTGGCGCAGCGGGTGAGCCAGTGGTCGGCGGCCTTGCAGGCCATGGACCTGCCGCAGGGTGCGCGCGTGGCCATCTTG
>JAGNPA010000149.1 GCA_017989885.1 Aquabacterium sp. | reverse complement strand
AGGTCAAGAAGCTCGACGTGGACGCCTTGAAGAAAGACCTCAAGGCCCTGATGACCGACAGCCAGGACTGGTGGCCGGCTGACTGGGGACACTACGGCGGGTTGATGATCCGCATGGCCTGGCACTCGGCGGGCACCTACCGCATCGCCGACGGACGAGGCGGCGCCGGCAACGGCAACCAGCGCTTCGCCCCACTGAACTCCTGGCCCGACAACGCCAACCTCGACAAGGCCCGCCGCCTGCTGTGGCCGATCAAGAAAAAGTACGGTAACAAGCTGAGCTGGGCCGACCTCATCATCCTGGCGGGCAACATGGCCTACGAGTCGATGGGTCTGAAAACCTTTGGCTTCGGCTTTGGCCGTGAAGATATCTGGCACCCTGAAAAGGACATCTACTGGGGCTCCGAGCGTGAATGGCTGGCCCCCAGCGGCAGCCAGGGCAGTCGTTACGCCGGCGAGCGCGACCTTGAGAACCCGCTGGCGGCCGTGATGATGGGCCTGATCTACGTGAACCCCGAAGGCGTGGATGGCCAGCCCGATCCAATCAAGACCGCCAGGGACATGCGCGTGACCTTCGCCCGCATGGCCATGGACGATGAAGAAACTGTCGCCCTGACCGCTGGCGGCCACACCGTGGGCAAGACCCACGGCAATGGCAGCGCCGCCAACCTGGGTCCCGCACCGGAAGGTGCCGAACTGGAAGAGCAGGGCCTGGGCTGGAACAACCACACCGGCCGTGGCGTGGGTCGCAACACCGTCACCAGCGGCATCGAAGGGGCCTGGACCACGCATCCGACGAAGTGGGACAACGGCTACTTCAAGCTGCTCCTGGGTTACGACTGGTGGCTGCAGAAGTCGCCGGCGGGCGCCCACCAATGGCAGCCAATCAACATCAAGGAAGAGGACATGCCGGTGGACGTGGAGGATCCCTCGATCCGCTGCATGCCCATCATGACCGACGCCGACATGGCCTTGAGGTTCGATCCCGAGTACCGCAAGATCTCCGAGCGCTTCGCCCAGGACCAGGCCTACTTCGAGCAGGTCTTTGCCCGCGCCTGGTTCAAGCTCACCCACCGCGACATGGGCCCGAAGGCCCGCTACATCGGCCCGGACGTACCGGCCGAGGACCTGATCTGGCAAGACCCGATCCCGGCTGGCAAGTCTGACTACGATGTGGCTGCGGTGAAGGCCAAGATCGCCGCCGCCGGCCTGTCCATCAGCGACATGGTCAGCACGGCCTGGGACAGTGCCCGCACTTATCGCGGCTCTGACAAGCGTGGCGGTGCCAACGGTGCCCGCATCCGCCTGGCCCCACAAAAGGACTGGGAAGGCAACGAGCCGGCTCGCCTGGCCAAAGTGCTGGCGGTGTACGAGAAGATCGCCGCCGAGACCGGTGCCAGCGTGGCCGACGTGATCGTGCTGGCTGGCAACCTGGGCGTGGAACAGGCTGCCAAGGCGGCTGGCGTGGATGTGACGGTGCCCTTCGCACCGGGCCGCGGTGATGCCTCGCAGGAGATGACGGACGTCGAGTCGTTCGATGTTCTGGAGCCCCTGGCAGACGGTTTCCGCAACTGGCTGAAGAAGGACTACGTCGTCAGCGCCGAGGAGTTGTTGCTCGACCGTGCGCAACTGCTGCGCCTGACCGCATGCGAGATGACCGCCCTGGTCGGTGGCATGCGTGTGCTGGGCACCAACCACGGCGGCACCCAACACGGCGTTTTCACTGACCGTGTGGGCGCGCTGACGAACGACTTCTTCGTCAATCTGACCGACATGGCCTACAGCTGGAAGCCGACCGGCCGCAACAGCTATGCCATCGTCGATCGCAAGTCTGGCGCCACCAAGTGGACAGCGACCCGTGCTGACCTGGTGTTCGGCTCCAATTCGGTGTTGCGTGCCTATGCCGAGGTCTATGCCCAGGATGACAACCAAGCCAAGTTCGTGCAGGACTTCGTGGCCGCCTGGACCAAGGTGATGAACGCAGACCGCTTCGACCTGGCCTGATCGGCTGAGTGAGTGATGCGCCCCGGCAGGTCGTCTGGCTTGCCGGGGCGTTTTATTTGGGGTAGGGTCAAGGTCGTTGATGTCGAGTTCGGTGTAAACCCTGTTGTATACCCGTGGGGGTATGGCAACAATGTGAGCATGACGTGATCAATTCCAATCACGAGACCATGCCAGGAGGTTCCCATGGGAGACACACGCAAGCCCCGCGATTCGGGTCAACACGCAGCCTTGCAAAGCATGCCTTCGCGACGCGAATGGCTGGGCATGGCGGCAGCGGCTCCCCTGGCGGTGGGACTGGCGGGTGCTGCTTCGCCGGTCAAGGCAGCCAAGCTCAGCACCAAGGCGCACATCGTCATCGTGGGGGGCGGTCTGGGTGGCATCGCCATTGCCAATCGCCTGTCGAGCCTGCTTGACGGCGCACGCCTCACGCTCATCGATGCCAAGCAAGAGCACAACTACCAACCCGGCTACACCTTGGTGGGTACGGGCATCTGGCCCGTTGAAAAGGTCATCAACCGCAATGCGGACTACCATCCCAGCGGACTGAACTGGATTCAGGAGATGGCTGCGGGCTTTGATCCGCAGTCCAACACGGTGATCACCGCTGGCGGCCAGAAGGTGCGTTACGACTACCTGGTGGTGGCCACGGGCACCCATCAGGACTGGTCCCTCATCGAAGGCATGGACGTGCAGGCCATCGGCAGCAACGGTCTCGCCAGCGTGTACCCCAGCCCGCAGGCGGCGGTCGACACCTGGAAGGCCATGCAGGCTTTCACGGCCAAGGGCGGCGAGGCGGTCATGACCTTGCCATCTACCCCGCTCAAGTGTGCAGGCGCCCCCTTGAAGCTCACCTTCATGGTCCGCGACCGCCTGCTGCAAGCGGGCACCTTGGCAAAGTCCAAGGTCACCTTCCATTCGGCACTCAAAGACACCGTTTTTGGCGTCAAACCGGTCAACGACAACGTGCTGGAGCGCTGGGTCAAGCTGGGTATTGATGTGGCGTACCAGCATCGCCTCAAGGCGGTGGACATTGGCGGGCGCAAAGCCACTTTCGCGGTGCCCGATGCCCCCGATCTGGTCGTGCCCTACGACTTCCTGCACGCTGTGCCGCCCATGCGCGCCCCTGATGCCGTGCGCAACAGCGACCTGGCCATCAAGGAGGGGCCCATGGCCGCAGGCGGTTGGCTGGAGGTGGACAAAGCCACCCTGCAGCACAAGCGTTACCCCAATGTGTTCGGTGTGGGTGACATCAACGGCACGCCGCGTGGCAAGACGGCAGCCACCATCAAAAAGAGCGCCCCCATCGTGGCGCACAACCTGGTCGAAGTCATTGCGGGGCGGCAGGCCGCCGAGCAGTTCGATGGCTACACCTCCTGCCCGCTGCTGATCCGAGAGGGCTCGGCCTTGTTGGTTGAGTTCGACTATGAGGGCCGCCTCGTGCCCTCACTGCCAGGGATCGAACCCTTGCAAGACAGCTTCCTGGCCTGGCTGATGAAGGTGCGCTTGCTCAAGCCCGCTTACCTGTCCGTGCTCAAGGGTCATGCCTGAGGCGGCGTCACCATCTACACAAGGAGTCGATCATGTATGAAATCTGGCTGATGCTGAACATCGCTTGGGAAATACTGCTGCCCATCATGCCCGTGGTGGTGGTTTTGCTGCTGGTGTGGGTGGGCCTGATGGCGCGCGCCACGTTCGGTGGTGCGGCGAATTGGGCTGGCGGCCTGGGGCGTGCGTTGCTGATCGGGGTGGTGGTGGCCGTGGTGGCGTTTTTCGTCATCCCGGGCGCACTCAAGTCCAACTTGTCCGAGATGGGTTACTGGGCTGACTGGCTCACGCTTGTGGGTCTGTCGGTGGCCGCTGGGGCGCTGGTGGCCGCAGTGCTGTGGCCGATCCTGGCAGCGCGTCGCGCGGTGCGTTGAGCCCGGGCACGTGTGCTCCTGACTGATTGCTGAGACGAACTTGTATTCCCTCTCCCTTGGGCCGCTGGCGTTGCCGGTGGCCCCTTTGTTTTTGATCGGTAGCGTGTGGCTGGGTGCGTGGGCGGCGGGCCGCTGGGCAGGTCGTCACCCGGACCCAGGCCAGGGCATCCCGCCGGGTGAGCGCCCGGGCGATGAACTCATCCATGCCGCCTGGTGGGGTTTGCTGTGGGCGCGCCTGGTGCATGTGGGCCTGAACGCCGACCTGTACCTGGCCCAGCCACTCGCCATGTTGGACGTGCGCGATGGTGGCTGGCACGCGTGGAGCGGTTGGGCCGCCGGGCTGGCCTGGCTGTTCTGGAAGGCCTGGCGTCGTCCTGCCTGGCGGCAAGCCCTGGGTGTGGGGGCGGTCACGGGCTCGCTGCTGTGGGGCGTGGCAACCTGGGCTGTGAGCCCGAACGCTGACGAGCCCTTCTTGCCCGATGTGGTCGTTCACAGCGAATCAGATGGCGCCATGCAGCCCTTGCCGACCTTGGGGCGCGGACAGTTGCGGGTGATCAACCTCTGGGCCTCCTGGTGTGGGCCTTGCCGGCAGGAGATGCCGATCTTTGCCGCGCTGCAAGGCACCGAAGCCGATGTGCAATTCCTGTTCATCAACCAGGGCGAGTCGGTGCAAGACGTGCGGGCCTACCTGCAAAGTGCCAAACTGTCCCTGCAAGGCGTCTGGTTGGACCCTTCATCGGCCTTGGGGCCTGCGGTCGGGGTGGCGGGGCTGCCCGCGACCTTGTTCGTCAATGCCCAGGGGCAGATCGTCGAACTCCATTTTGGGGTGCTGAGCGAACCTGCCTTGAAAGCCCGCCTGCGTGCGCTGCGCGAGGCGCCTTGAACCTGTTGATTTTTGTGTCATGTCTGTCATGCCTGCTTCTGTCACCGCTCCCTTGATCCGCAACGAACTCCAGGTCTTGTCCGCTCTGGTGCCGCTGGAGGGGCAGCGCATCATCGAGCTGGGATGCGGCAATGCCCGCCTGGCGCGTCAACTGCTGCAGGCCTATCCCGCCAGCCAGGTGACAGGCCTGGAAGTGGATGCACGCCAGCACGCCAAGAACCTGGCCGACCCGCAAGAGCACCTGAGCTTTGTGGCCGCCGGTGCGCAGGAGGTGCCATTCCCTGACGCGTCGTTCGACCTGGCGCTGATGCTCAAATCGCTGCACCATGTGCCTTTGCCCCTGCTGGACCAGGCCTTGAGCGAGGTGGCGCGGGTGCTGCGCCCCGGCGGGCACCTGTACGTGTCCGAGCCCGTGTACGACGGCCCCCTCAACGAGATCGTGCGCCTGTTCAACGACGAGGGTGTGGTGCGTGCCGCGGCCCAGGCCGCCGTGGACCGAGCCCTGGCCCAAGGTCCCTGGCAACAGGTGGCCGAGCGCCGGTTCGACATGCCGGTGCACTACGCCGATTTCAACGAGTTCGAGCAGCGCATGATGCGGCCCACCTATGCCGACCACGCCCTCACCGACGAGCTGATCCAGCGTGTGGCCGTGGCCTTTGCGCCGCACTGTGGCCCCGAGGGGGCGGATTTCGTGCGCCCCATGCATGTGCGCCTGCTACGTCGACTGGATCAGCCTGAGGCGACATCTTGAACCTGCTCAAGGCCCTGGCGCACCGCGC
>JAGNPA010000148.1 GCA_017989885.1 Aquabacterium sp. | reverse complement strand
GGTGGCTGATCGCGGCCCTGGTGCTGGTTGGACTGGCCGTGGCCGGGTGGCTGACGCGCGCGCAGCCGGTGGCCGTGTTCACCGTGAGCGCCCAGCCGCTGGTGCGCACCCTGCAGTTCACCGGGCGGGTCAAGACCCCGGCGCGGGTGGACGTGGGCGTGACCGTCACCGGCCGAGTGCTGCAGGTGCGGGTGCGCGAAGGCGACCTGGTCACCGCGGGCGCCCCGCTGGTTGAGCTGGAAGCCGATGAGTGGCAGGCCGCCTGGCAACAGGCCCAGGCGAACTGGCAACAGGCGCAGGCCCGCCTGGGCAGCGTGCAGACGCTGGCACTGCCCAGCGCCCAAGCCTCGCTGGCACAGTCTGAGGCCACCTTGCTGCAGGCCGAGCGCGAGCTGGCCCGCACCCGCGAGCTGGTTGCCCAGCAGTTCTACAGCCAGTCGCGCCTGGACGATGCCCAGCGCAGCGTGGCCGTGGCCCGCGCCCAGCGCGATGCCGCCCGCGTGCAGGTGCAGGCCAACCGCCCCCAAGGCGCCGAGCAAGCCGGCAGCCAGGCCCAGTTGGCCGCCGCGAAGGCCGCAGTGGAGGTGGCGCGCGCCAAGCTCGATCAGGCCACGGTGCGCGCGCCTGGCGCCGGCCGCGTGCTGTTGCGCAGCGTCGAGCCCGGCCAGATCGTGCAGGCCGGCAAGAGCCTGCTGACGCTGTCCGTGGCCGGTCCGACCGAACTCGTCGCCCAGGTGGACGAGCGCTATCTGGGTCAGTTGCAAGTCGGCCAGCGCGCCGCCGTGCTGGCCGATGCCTACCCCGCCCAGCCTTTCGAGGCCGTGGTGGACCGGCTCGCCCCCGCCGTCAATGCCCAAAGCGGCGCGGTGGAAGTGACCTTGCGCGTGCAGGGCGAGCGCCCCGCTTTCCTGCGCGAGGACATGACCTTGTCCATCGAGGTGGTCACCGCCCGGGAGGCCTTGGTGCTGGCGCTGCCCCTGCGGGCCATCCGCGAGCCGGCGGCAGGCACCCAGGGCGACGCTGCCTCGGTGCTGGTCCTGAGTGACGGCCGCGCCCAGCTGCGCGCCGTGACGCTGGGCCTGCGCACCCTCGATCAGGTCGCGGTGCGCAGCGGCCTGCGCGCGGGCGAGCAGGTGGTGCTGGCGCCGAACCTGGCGCCCGGCACCCGCGTGCGCGGGCAATCCAGCGCCGAGTCGGCGGCGGCGAAGGCCGGCCCTGCTGCGGCGGATGCGGGTTTGTCGCGTGACCGCGCTGCAGGCGGCTCCTCGCAAACCTTCAGTCGCTGAGCCGGATCCCACTGTGCGCATGCCGACACTTCCCTCGCTGGGCTTCGAATGGCGCGTGGCCGTGCGCTTCCTCACCGAAGGGCGCTTTCAGAGCCTGCTCATCATCGTGGGGGTGGCCGCCGGCGTGGCCGTGGTCGCCTACATCTCGGCCCTCATCACCGGCCTGCAGCGCAACACCCTGGAAAAGACCTTGGGCGCGCAGGCCCACGTCAGCGTCTCCCCGTTGGACGAGCGCGTGACGCCCGCCTTGCCTCCGCAAGCGGGCACCGTGCGCTGGAGCGACACCCAGGCCCGCGCGCAGCGCCTGCAGACCATCACCAACTGGCAGGCGATCGCCACCTTGCTGGCCCAACGACCCGGCGTGGCCGCCGTCTCGCCCATGACCTCGGGCGCGGCCCTGGCCCAGCGCGGCGAGGCCACCCGGGCCATCGCCCTGTCGGGTGTCGAGCTCAGCCGCTACGACCGCATCGTCAACCTGCGCAGCAAGCTGGTGGCCGGCCAGCTCACGCTGTCACCCGGCGAAGCCATCATCGGTCAGACCCTGGCCGAGGACCTGGGCGTGCGCGTGGGCGACCGCATCACCGTGGTCATCAACGAGCGCCGCGAGACCGTGCGCCTGACTGGCCTGGTCGACCTGGGCATCAAGGACCTCAACCGTCGCATGGTGCTGGTGCCCCTGCGCTCGGCGCAGACCTTGCTGAACCTGCCCGGCGGCGTGACCCAGATCGACCTGCGCCTGGACGACGTCTGGACCGCCCAGACCCTGGCCCAGGGCCTGGCGCGCGAGCTGCCCAACAAGGTCGAAAGCTGGCAGGAGGCCAATGCCCAGCTGGTCTCGGCCCTGCGTGCCCAAAGTGTCAGCACGGCGGTGATCCGCACGGTGGTGATGCTGGTGGTGGTGCTGGGCATTGCCAGCGTGCTGGTGGTCTCGGTGGTGCAAAAGCAGCGCGAAATCGGCATCCTGCGGGCCATGGGCACCACCCGTGGTCAGATCCTGCGCGTGTTCCTGCTGCAGGGCGTGCTGGTGGCCGCACTGGGCTCGCTGCTGGGCGTGTTGCTGGCTGTCGGCCTGATCGCGGGCTTCACCGCCTTCGTCAAGGGCTCCGACGGCTTGCCGCTGTTTGCCATCACCCTGCCGCCGGCCATGGCGCTGCAGATCGTGCTGGTGACCAGCGTGGCCGGTGTGCTGGCCGCCGTGGCTCCGGCCCGACGCGCCGCCTACATGGACCCGGCGCAAGCCATCCGCAGCTGAGGCGCATCCGATGAGCCAGACCTTGACGACGCCCCCTGTTCCCCCTCATGGCGCTGGCCGCGACCTGGTGGTGCTGGAAGGCTTGCGCAAGCGCTACAACGTGGGTCAGCCCAATGAAACCGAGGTGCTGCACGGCCTGAGCCTGCGCCTGAACACCGGCGAGTTCGCCGCCTTGATCGGCCCCTCTGGCTCAGGCAAGAGCACCTTGCTCAACATCCTGGGCCTGCTGGAGCCAGCCACGGGCGGCCGCTACGCGCTCGATGGCCAGTCGGTGGCCGAGCTCGATGACGAGGCCCTGACCCGCCTGCGCCGCGACACCCTGGGCTTTGTCTTCCAGTTCCACCACCTGCTGCCCGCCTTCACCGCGCTCGAAAACGTGCTGATGCCCGTGCTGTCCCGCGACGGCCGCATCGGGGCGCGTGAGCGCGAGCGTGCCCGCAGCCTGCTCGATGCCGTGGGCCTGGCTCAGGCCATGGACCGCCTGCCCGGGGCCTTGTCGGGCGGCATGCAGCAGCGTGTGGCGGTGGCGCGCGCGCTGATGCTGGCGCCCAAGCTGGTGCTGGCCGACGAGCCCACCGGCAACCTCGACACGGCCTCGTCCAGCGAGGTGTTTGCGCTGATGCGCCGCATCCACGAGCAGGTGGGCACCACCTTCCTCGTCGTCACGCACGACACCCGACTGGCTGCCCGCTGCGACCGCGTGATCGAACTCGTCGATGGCGCCTTGGCCAGCGATGGCGCGCCCGCACCGGGTTGAGCCTCAGTCTTTGCGGGCCTTCTTTTTCTTGCCCTTGGACTTGCCCTTGACCTTGCCACCGCCCTTGCCGCTGCCCTTGTGGGGCTTGTCGCTGGCGCGCCGTTGCGGGTGGGTGTCACCCCAGATGCCCGCAGGCAGGCCACTGGCCTTGCCCCCGGGAGTGCCCCGCTCCAGCTCGGCCTCCAGCCTTTCACACAGGGTGCGTAGGACCTTGACCCGCGCATGGCGCTTGTCATCGGACTCCACCAGGGTCCACGGCGCTTCACCCGTGCTCGTGCGCTCGACCATGTCGCACACGGCCTGCTGGTAGGCATCCCATTTCTCGCGGTTGCGCCAGTCTTCTTCCGTGATCTTGAACTGCTTGAAGGGCACCTTCGCGCGCTCTTCAAAACGGCGCAGCTGCTCGTCGCGGCTGGTCTGCAGCCAGAACTTGACCACGATGATGCCGGCCGCACTGAGCTCGTGTTCGAAGTCGTTGATCTCGTTGTAGGCGCGCAGCCAGTCGTTCTCGCTGCAAAAGCCTTCCACGCGCTCCACCAGCACGCGCCCATACCAGGTGCGGTCAAAAATGGTCAGGTGCCCACGGCGCGGCAGGTGGTGCCAGAAGCGCCACAGATAGGGCTGGGCCTTCTCGGCCTCGTTGGGCGCGGCCACCGGCACGATCTGGTACTGCCGGGCATCCAGCGCCGACGAAATGCGCCGGATGGCGCCGCCCTTGCCGGCCGCATCCGCGCCTTCGAACGCGCAGACCACGGCACGGTCCTTGAAGCGCGGATCGCGCGTCAGCTCGAACAGGCGGGCCTGCCAGCGCGACAGCTCACTCTCGTACTGGCGCTCCTCCAGCTTCAGCGTCAGGTCCAGCTCGGTCAGCACATTGCGGCCGTCGGTGTCCACGCGCACCATCGGGGCCACCGGCGCGTGCGCCGGCTCCGGGGTGGCCAGGCGGGCGCGGATCGCGTCCAGCATCACCTTGCCCACCGTCAGGTTGCGGTAGCGGTCGTCGCTGCCGTCCAGCACCACCCACGGTGCCTGCGGCGTGTTGGTCATGCGCAGCATGTGGCCCGCAGCATCCTGCAGCTTGTCAAAGGTCTTGAGGCGGTCCCAGTTCCACTGCGTCACGCGCCAGGCGGTGCGCGGGTCGCTCGCCAGCGACTTCAGGCGCTGACGCTGCGCGTCCTTGGTCAGGTGGAACCAGAACTTCAGCACCAATGCGCCTTCGTTGGCCAGCATGGCCTCGAAGCGGTTGATCTGGTCGGCACGCGCGTCCAACTCCTTGAGTGAAAGCTGGCCCAGCAGGCGCTCGCGGATCGGGTCGGAATACCACGAGCCCGCAAAGATGCCGATGCGGCCCTTGGGGGGCAGCGAGCGCCAGTAGCGCCACATGTGAGGGCGCTCACGCTCCTCGTCGGTCGGTTCGGCAAACGCCAGGGTGGACAGAAATCGCGGGTCCATCCACTCGTAGAGCAGGTTGATGGTCTCGCCTTTGCCCGAGCCATCCTGTCCACTGATCAGCACCAGCACGGGCATCTTCTTGCGCTGGTACAGCTCGATCTGGGCGTCCAGCAGCGCGGCGCGCAAGGCGGGCACCTCGGCGCGGTACACGTCCTTGCTGATCTGGTGTCCGATGGCGGCCGATTCAAACATCGTGCTTCTCCTGTTCGCTCACCACCCAGCCCAGCAGGGCGGCGCGGTCGGCGTCGCTGATGGTCATGCCTTCGCGTTCGCACGCGGCCAGCGCCACCCCGCAGGTGGTGGCCACGAGGTCGTCGAACGAGGTCGGGGACGTGGTCGGATCAAAACCGTTGAACAGCAAGGCCCGCAGCAGCGCGTGGATGTCGGGCCGGCTCACGCTCACGTGCGCGTCCAGGCACAGCTCATGGATGCGCTTGCTGGTGTGGGCCAGGGCGTACGGCCCTTCGGCCAGGGCCGTGGACAGGGCCTGCAGCACGGCACGGTACTTGTAGCCCGACATCGCCGGCAGGCTGGCCACCTGCAGCATGGGGGCCACCTGCGGCCAGCGCGCATCGTGTGAAGGCAGGTCGCCTGCCGTGGCAGCCGATTGGCTCAGGAAGTCGGGCGCGTGGCGCTGCGGGTCGAGCGCGTGCCCGCCCAGGTGCGACCACGAGATTTCTACCCCCGGCGGGTGCAAGGTCTCCAGCAGGCGCTTGAAGGTGCCGTGGCCCAGCCAGTCGGTGTCGATGCCGGGCACGTGCTGGCGCACCAGATGAGCCAGTCGGGCCACGGCCACCGGGCGGGCCGAGGCGGCCACGGCATCGGCCAGCAGGCGCTCGATCTGCG
>JAGNPA010000147.1 GCA_017989885.1 Aquabacterium sp. | reverse complement strand
CGCCTGACTTGCGCTCGCCGGTTCGCAGCCTGGCGCTGAACCTGGGCCAGGGCGATGCCGATGGTTGGCGCACCGCCATGAACACGCCACCGGTGATGGCGGTGGGCACCCCCGAGGCCTTTTACGAGCAGCTATCGGCCCTGGCGCCCGATCCGGCCACGGGCCAGCGCAATCCGCAGCGCATCCAGTCCTTCTTTGCCTCACACCCTGAGACGCAAGCCTTCCTGGCGTGGCAAAAGAGCTATGTGCCCACACAGAGCTTGGCCACCGAGCGTTATCACAGCATCAACGCCTTCTACCTGCTGGGGCCCAAGGGACAGCGCCAGGCGGTGCGCTGGGCTGCGGTGCCGGCGGCTGACACCCCTGCTCAACCGCTCACCGCGCTGAACCCCGACGACCCGGACGCCCTGCAAGCCGAGTTTCTGGCGCGGGTGAAGCAGACACCTGCGGTGTTCGACCTGATCTTCACCCTGGCCGACCCCACCGACAACGAGAACGACCCCACAGTGCCTTGGCCCGAGTCCCGTCCGACCGTGGTGGCCGGACAGTTGCTGATCCGCGAAGCGCAGCCTGAAACCAATGGGCAATGCAAGGACATCAACTTTGATCCGCTGGTGTTGCCCACGGGCATGGCCGCCACCGAGGACCCCATCTTGCGTGCCCGCTCGGCTGCCTATGCGGAGTCGTACCGCCGCCGCGCCCGCGAAAGCCTGTGACCCATCACACTGAAATGCACATCATGAGTCAAGCTGATGTTTACAGCCTGCCAGCGCGCATCCTGCACTGGGCCATGGCTTTGTTGCTGTTCTCGCTCTTGCTGGCTGGCCTGGCCATGGTGCAAAGCCTGCAAACCTGGCACCTCACGCTGCTGACCGCGCACAAAGCCATGGGCGTGCTGGCCTTGCTGTTGGTGGTGGTGAGGCTGGCCGTGCGCCTCACTCACACGCCTCCGGCCTTGCCCGACAACCTGTCGGCCGCGCAGAAGCACGCTGCCCATGGCACCCAGGTGCTGCTGTACGTGGCGATGTTTGCCATGCCGATCACCGGCCTGCTGATGCAAGGTGCAGCCGGGCGGCCGGTGAGTGTGTTTGGCCTGTTCACGGTGCCGGCGCTGCTGCCGGTCGATCTCCGCACCTACGGCCTCTTGCGCGAGCTGCATGGTTGGGGCGCCTGGGGCCTCATCGCGCTGGTGCTGTTGCACATCACCGCCGCCTTGCACCATGGCCTGGTCAAGCGTGACAAGGTCCTGCGCAGCATGCTGTAATCCTGGTGCACTGTCGCAAGGCAGCGCATCACGGCTGCCCTATAGTGCACAAAGCAAGCACGCACACGGGAGATGGCAATGTCTGCTGGAGACTGGAAGGACCTGTATCAGGCCGCCCTGGATGGCAACCTCGCGCTGGTCGATTACCACATCAGTCAGGGCGTCAACCCCAACTACCAGCACCCCGAGATCATGTGCACGCCCCTGGTAGCCAGCCTGATCCACGGTCACGATGAGGTGGCGCACTACCTGCTCGCACACGGCGCCGACCCCCATCTCATGTCCGACTTTGATGGCCTCACACCACTGCAAGCGGCACGCAAGCATGGCCGCACAGAACTCGTGGCCCTGCTGACCCGCTTGCACGCCTCAGAGCCGCGTCAGCCCTTCTGGTGGCGCTGGCTTCCCATCTGAGCGGGGACACGGCGTACCTCACACCATGCGCTACATCTACTGGCTGCTCTTGATGGCCACCGCTGTGGTGGCCGTCCTCAACTTCCGAATCCGCTGTGAAAGTTTCGGCTGCATGGGCCTGGGCGTTGCATGGTTTGCTTGGTCCGGCCTGTACCTGGTCACGCTCATCGCAGGCTTGATTGCCCTGCTCAAGGCCCGAGACAATCAAAACCAGCGGCCTGTCACATGGCCACTCATGGGGCAGTTGGCAGGTGGGTTGGCCCTCGGCATTTACTGGTTCATCGGGGTTTCAGGCGTCTCATGAAGCGCCAAGCCACCATGCGACAGCACGGCCGTCTTTTGACACTTCTCCGGTATGCGTGGGCATCCCCGTGCTCGCTCGTCGGCGTGTTGCTGGCCGCGCCCATCCTGCTCCTGGGTGGCCGCGCTCACATCCACGCCGGGGTGCTGGAGGTCGCCTTGCCGGGCAAGCGACGCACGCGCCTCGACCTGGGCGCCATCACCCTGGGCCATGTCGTGCTGGGGGGCAGCGAACACACGCTGTGCCAGTTGCGTGCCCATGAACAGGAACACGTGCGACAGTACGAGCGTTGGGGCGTGGTGTTTTTCCTGGCGTACCCGGCATCCAGCCTCATCCAGTTGCTGCGAGGCCGCCATCCGTACTGGCTCAATCACTTTGAGGTTCAGGCCCGTGCCCTGTGCGAACAACGCAGGGCGGACCTCACTCACAAGCCCCCGAAACCCGAGGCATGACAGTCGCGCCAAGGGCCTGCCCGCACGCACCTCATCGCCTTCACCTGCCCACATCGAGCTCACCCATGCGCCTGCAGCAACTCCTCGGCATCGACCTCCCCATCATCCAGGCCCCGATGGCCGGCGTGCAAGGCAGCGCTCTGGCGGTGGCCGTCTCCAATGCAGGCGGGCTGGGTTCACTGCCCTGCGCCATGCTCACCCCAGACGCGCTCAGCAAGGAGCTGGCGACCCTCCAGTCCCAGACCACCCGGCCGTACAACGTCAACTTCTTCTGCCACACACCGCCCACGCCTGACCCCGAGCGCGAAGCCGCCTGGCACGCCGCTTTGGCGCCTTACTTCAACGAGTTTGGCATCGATGTGAATGCCGTCCCGTCCGGGCCAGGACGCCTGCCCTTCAGCGCCGACATGGCCGAGTTGCTGGCAACGTTCAAGCCCCCGGTCGTGAGCTTTCATTTCGGCCTGCCCTCGGCAGACCTGATGGCGCGCGTGAAAAGCTGGGGTGCCAAAGTGCTGTCCTCGGCCACCACGGTCGACGAAGCACGCTGGCTGGAGGCCCACGGCGCCGATGCCGTCATCGCGCAAGGCCTGGAAGCCGGCGGACACCGAGGCATGTTCCTCACCGACGATGTCCATACTCAGGTCGGCACCTTCGCGCTGCTGCCCCAGATCGTGCAAGCCGTGAAGGTGCCTGTGATCGCGGCCGGTGGCATTGCCGATGCCACCGGCGTGGCCGCCGCCATGGCCCTGGGTGCTGCCGGTGTACAGGTCGGCACCGCCTACCTCACCTGCCCCGAGGCCACCACCAGCGCCCTGCACCGCGCGGCCCTCCAAAGCGAGCAGGCCCGCGTCACCGCCCTCACCAACGTGTTCACGGGGCGGCCAGCACGCGGCATCGTCAACCGCATCATGCAAGAGCTGGGCCCCATCTGCCCGGCCGCGCCCGCCTTCCCGCTGGCCACGGCCGCCATCACGGCCTTGCGCGCCAAAGCCGAAAGCCAAGGGTGCACCGACTTCACGCCCCTGTGGGCCGGGCAGAACACCAGCGGTTGCCAGAACCTGCCAGCGGCCGAGTTGACCCGCAATCTGGCACACAAGCTGGGACGGTAGCCGTCTCACAGGGCGCCACTCAGGGCGCCCGTCCCATGCCGACCTCTTCGTGAGTCACCCCATCACGGATGTGATAAATACGCTTGAAGGTCGGAATGATCTTCTCATCGTGCGTGACCACAATGATGGCGGTTTCGTATTTCTGCGCCATCTCGTTGAGGATGCGTATCACCGACATGGCGCGCTCGGAGTCGAGCGGAGCGGTTGGCTCGTCGGCCAGAATCACCGGGGGCCGGTTCACCAGGCCGCGTGCAATGGCCACACGCTGCTGCTCCCCGCCTGACAACTGCGACGGCATGGCGCTGGCGCGATGCTGCACATCCAGCGCCGTGAGCAAGTCCAGCGCCTGCTGCCGGGCCTCCTGGTTCTTGACCCCGGCCAGCATGCGCAGCAAGGCCACGTTGTCGGTGACATCCAGAAAAGGAATCAGGTACGGTGCCTGGAACACAAAGCCGATCTTGTCGCGCCGCAAGGCGCGCAGGTCGCGCACCTTCCAGCCGTTGTCGTAGATCACCTCGTCGCCCAACATCATGCGCCCCGCAGTCGGGTCGATCACCGCGCCCAGGCACTTGAGCAAGGTGCTCTTGCCCGAACCTGACGGGCCGATGAGCCCCACCACCTCGCCGGGGGCCACCTCCATGTCCACGCCCTTCAAGGCATCGACGGCGGTGTCGCCCTCGCCATAGCGCTTTCTCAGCCCTTCCAGGCGAATGCCTTTGCCGCGCATGTCAACCTCCAATCGCTTCGGCCGGATCGACCTTGAGCGCCATGCGAATGGCCACCAGACTGGCCAGCACACAGATCGCCAGCACGGCAAAAAAGCCCACGACGGAATCGAGTGGCATCAGCAGCACGTACTTCGGAAACAGCGGGGCCGCAAAGGTGGCCGTGATCTTGCCCACCACGAACCCGATCACGCCCAGCGCCAGGGCCTGCTGCATGATCATCGAGGCAATGGTCAGGTTGCGCGTGCCGATGAGCTTGAGCACGGCAATCTCGCGAATCTTGTCCATCGTCAGGGTGTAGATGATGAAGGCCACGATGGCGGCGCTGACCACACCCAGAATGACCAGGAACATCCCGATCTGCTTGGCCGAGGTGGCAATCAACTTGCCGATGAGAATCCCCTCCATCTGCGCCCGCGTGTAGACCGTCAGGCGCTTCCAGCGTCGGATGGACTCGGCCACCTCCTCCGGAGCATGACCGGGCTTGAGCGTCACCAACACCGCATTGACAAAGGCATTGGTGCTCTGTGATGCGATCACTGCATCGAGCAAGCCGGGCACGCCTGGCCGGTTGAAGACCGGGTTGGCCTCGGTGCGACGACGGCTCTGCCAGATGGCATCGTTGTCCTTGAGGAACTGGGCCTCCTGGGCGTCCTTGAGGGGAATGAAGATCATCGGATCGCCACTGGACGACACTGTACGGCGCGTCAGGCCCACCACGGTGTAGTGCCCTCTGCGAATGCCGATGCGCTCGCCCAGCTTGAACCCTGATGCGATGTCGGCCACCGCCTCGTAGTGGCCGCGCGTGATCTGCCTGCCCGCCACGAGGTAAGGTGGCCAGCCCGGCGTGAGGCCCGGTTGCCCCGGCGCAATGCCCACCACCATGGCGCGCACATCCTGCTCTCGCCCGCCATCGGCCTTGCGCACCTGCATGGTCAGGTAGGTCACGTTGGCCGCCTGCGCGACACCAGGCATGGCCCGCACCGCGCGGTACACGTCGTCGTTGATGCTGGACGATTCCGCATACGGACCCAAGGTGTCCTTTTGCACCACCCACAGATCGGCCCCGCTGTTGTTGAGCAAGGCTTTGCCGTCATCGACCATGCCGCGATAGACCCCGGCCATGACGAGCGTCACCCCGATCAGCAGTCCCAGACCGATCCCCGTGAAAACGAACTTGCCCCAGGTGTGAAGAATATCCCGACCGGCCAGGCTGATCATCGCGGGGCTCCCGCAATGTGGTCCACCACCTTGATCCGACTTTTCGCCGTCAAGGTCTTTTCGCTGTAGGTCACCACCTGGTCACCCACCGCCACGCCCTCCCGCACCTGCACCCGACCATT
>JAGNPA010000146.1 GCA_017989885.1 Aquabacterium sp. | reverse complement strand
GAAGCAGCCAGTACAGATCGAATTCCATGGGCAGAAGGAGAGGGGCTTACTTGGCCGGCTTGCGGGGCGCGGGCATGTCGGGCGGGAAGGGCAGCTCAGGCGGCAGCGTCAGCTCCGAGGCGGCCCCGTTGTTCGGGATCACGACGGGGGCCGTGCCGGCCTCGCTTTGTGCTGGCGAAGGCCGCAGCAGCAGACGATGGCGGGCTTCCCGGCGTTGGCGCCACCAGCTGGGCACCATGGCCAGCACGCCGGTGGCACAGCCCAAGGCAAAGGCTGCCAGCACGATGAACACCATCGGCGCCTGCCACTGGTAGCCCAGGAACCACTTGAGGTCCACCGTGTGCTGGTTGTTCAGCGCAAAGGCGAACAGAACGAAGAACAGGAGGCCGCGCCACAACCAGTTCAAGGTACGCATGGGAGTCAGCTGTGTGAGGTGTCAGGGGAGGGGGCTGCCGCCAAGGGGGCATCGGTGACAGTATCCACCCTGTCGACGCCTTCGCGCAGCGCCTTGCCCGGCTTGAAGTGCGGCACCAGCTTTTCCGGAATCAGCACCTGCTCGCCGGTGCGCGGGTTGCGGCCCATGCGAGGCGGGCGGCGGCTGATCGAAAAGCTGCCAAAACCGCGGATCTCGATGCGATGCCCCTTGGCGAGCGCCTCGGACATGGCGTCCAGGATGGTCTTGACGGCGAATTCGGCGTCGCGCTGGGTGAGCTGGCCAAAGCGTTCGGCCAGGCGGGCCACGAGGTCGGAACGGGTCATGTCAGGAAGGCGAAGGATGGGAGGTTGTGATGAGCATCAGCAAAAAGCCCCACGGACCTGGCAAGGCCAGGACCTGGGGCTTTGTACCACGCTCATCACAACCCCCGTCGGCCGAAGCCGGCAGGGATGTGGTGCGCAGAAGACGGATCAACCGTTGTTCTGGTCGAGCTTGGCCTTCAGCAGGGCGCCCAGGCTGGTGGTGCCGGAGCCTTCCTTGGTGGTCTCGGAGCTCAGACGTTGCAGAGCTTGTTGCTCTTCAACGCTGTCCTTCGCCTTGATCGACAGCTGGATGTTGCGGGTCTTGCGGTCGATGTTGATGATCACGGCGGTGATCTCTTCACCTTCCTTCAGCACGTTGCGTGCGTCTTCGACGCGGTCACGGCTGATTTCGGAAGCGCGCAGGTAACCCAGGATGTCGTCACCCAGGTTGATCTCGGCACCCTTGGCATCCACGGTCTTGACGGTGCCAGCGACGGTGGCGCCGCGGTCGTTCAGGGTCGTGAAGTTGGTGAACGGATCGCTGTCCAGCTGCTTGATGCCCAGGGAGATGCGCTCGCGCTCGACGTCGATGGCCAGAACGATCGCTTCGACTTCCTGGCCCTTCTTGTAGTTGCGCACGGCGGCTTCGCCAGGCTCGTTCCACGACAGGTCGGACAGGTGAACCAGACCGTCGATGCCGGCAGCCAGACCCACGAACACGCCGAAGTCGGTGATCGACTTGACAGGGCCCTTGACGCGGTCACCGCGGTTGAAGCTCTGAGCGAAGTCGTCCCATGGGTTCGGCTTGCACTGCTTCATGCCCAGGGAGATGCGACGCTTGTCTTCGTCGATTTCCAGGACCATGACTTCCACTTCGTCGCCCAGGTTGACGATCTTGTTGGGAGCGATGTTCTTGTTGGTCCAGTCCATTTCGGAGACGTGCACCAGGCCTTCGATGCCGGGTTCGATCTCAACGAAAGCACCGTAGTCAGCAATGTTGGTGACCTTGCCGAACAGACGGGTGGAGGCAGGGTAACGACGCGACACGCCAACCCAAGGATCGTCGCCCATTTGCTTCAGGCCCAGCGAGACGCGGTTCTTTTCTGCGTCGAACTTCAGGACCTTGGCGGTCAGCTCTTGACCCACGGTCACCACTTCGGACGGGTGACGGACACGGCGCCATGCCATGTCGGTGATGTGCAGCAGGCCGTCGATGCCGCCGAGGTCCACGAACGCACCGTATTCGGTGATGTTCTTGACCACGCCGTTGACGATCGCGCCTTCGCGCAGCGTTTCCATCAGCTTGGCGCGCTCTTCGCCCATCGAGGCTTCGACCACGGCACGACGCGACAGCACAACGTTGTTGCGCTTGCGGTCGAGCTTGATGACCTTGAATTCCATGGTCTTGCCTTCGAACGGCGACATGTCCTTGACAGGGCGCGTATCGAGCAAAGAACCCGGCAGGAAGGCACGGATGCCGTTGACCAGAACGGTCAGGCCGCCCTTGACCTTGCCATTGACGGTACCGGTCACGAAGTCGCCAGACTCCAGTGCGGTTTCCAGGGACAGCCACGAAGCCAGACGCTTGGCCTTGTCGCGCGACAGGATGGTGTCGCCGTAGCCGTTTTCGATGGCGTCAACCGCCACCGACACGAAGTCGCCAACTTGGACTTCGATCTCGCCCGTGTCGTTGCGGAACTCGTCGATGGGCACATACGCTTCGGACTTCAGGCCGGCGTTGACCACGACGAAGTTGTGTTCGACGGCGACCACTTCAGCAGTGATGACTTCGCCGGTGCGCATGTTGGCACGTTGCAACGACTCTTCAAAAAGGGCGGCAAAAGATTCAGACATTGAATTTCCTGTGCTGGCGTGAACCAGCGGTAACGCTCAGGTCGACAGGAACGACCAGAGCGGGTTGGGTTGAAGAACATGACAGTCAGGTCAACGAGGGGTCGACCCAGATTGCTCATGCCCTGGCCTGGCGGTCAGGGCCGGCTGTCACAGCCTTGTAATTGCCTGCTTCGCGTCGCGAACTCAATGTCCGGCGATCACGTGAGGCCAGCCTTCCACCCACCAACCCAGCACCGTGTCCATCGATTCTTCGATGGTGAGGGCGGAATTGTCGAGCTTGCGGGCATCTGCTGCAGGCACCAGAGGCGACACCGCGCGGGTACGATCCCGCAGGTCGCGCGCCTCCAAATCTGCGCAAATCTCGTCTAGGTTAGCAGAAAAACCTTTTTGGATCAATTGCTTGTGCCGGCGCTCGGCACGCTCGGCGGCTGTGGCGGTCAGGAACACCTTCAGCGCGGCGTCCGGAAAAATCACCGTGCCCATGTCGCGGCCATCGGCCACCAGGCCCGGCAGGCCGCGAAAGGCCTTTTGCAGCTCGACCAGGGCCTGGCGCAAACCGGGCACTGCCGAGATGCGAGAGGCCGTTTGCCCGACGTCCTCGCGACGCAGGTCATCGCTGACGTCGCGTTCGGCCACCCAGATGTGCTCGCCGTCAAAACGCAGGCTGATGTCCTTGCCCACCTGGCGGGCCAGGGCTTCCAGCGCCACGGCATCGTCCAGATCCACGCCTTGTTCGATCGCCAGCAAGGCGGTGATGCGATACAGCGAGCCCGAGTCCAGGAACTGGTAGCCCAGACGATGCGCCAGCGCGCTGGCCAGCGTGCCCTTGCCCGAGGCCGTGGGCCCGTCGACCGTGATCACGGGGATCAGGTCCGGATCGGTCTGGGCGACCTGGAACATCGACTCGAAGTAGTCGGGGAAGGTCTTGCCCACGCAGCGCGGATCGTCAATGCGCACCGAAATGGGCTTGCCTGCCACCGCCGTGGGCGCCAGCGGGTTGAAGGCGGCCAGCGAAAAGCACATGGCCATGCGGTGGTCGTCGTAGGTGTGGATGCTGCCGTGCTGCCAGGCGCCGGTGGCCGGCGGGGTCACTTCGATGAAGTCTTCACCCTCCACCACGGTGGCGCCGAGCTTGCGCAGCTCGCAGGCCATGGCGGCGATGCGGTCGGTTTCCTTCACGCGCCAGCTGGCGATGTTGCGCAGGCGGGTCGTGCCCTGGGCGTACAGCGCCATCACGGCCAGGGTCATCGCCGCATCGGGGATGTGGTTGCAGTCCATGTCCACGGCGGTCAGGGGCCAGGTGCCGCGGCGGATCTCCAGCCAGTTCGGACCGGACGTGACCTGGGCGCCCATGGCCTGAGCGGCCTCGACAAAGCGGATGTCACCCTGGATGGAGGCGGCGCCCACACCTTCGACGCGCACCGGCGTGTCGATGCCGGCGATGGCGCCGGCGGCGATGAAGTAAGACGCGGACGAGGCATCGGCCTCGACGTGGATCTCGCCGGGCGACTGGTAGCGGCTGCCCTGCGGGATGACGAAACGCTCCCAGCCCTGGCGCTCGACCTGGATGCCAAAGCGCGCCAGCAGGTTCAGCGTGATCTCGATGTAAGGCTTGGAAATCAGCTCACCGACCACCTCAATGGTCAGGGCTTGTTGCTGCGACACCAGCGGCAGGGCCAGCAGCAAGGCCGTGAGGAACTGGCTGGACACGTCGCCGCGCACCTTGATGGGGGCCGACAGGGCCAGTTGTCCGCCGGCCAGGCGCAGCGGCGGATAGCCCTCGGTGCCGGTGCACTCGATGGTGCAGCCCAGCGGGCGCAGGGCATCGACCAGATCGCCAATGGGGCGTTCGTGCATGCGTGGCACACCCGACAGCGTGAACACGCCGCCTTGCGTGGCCGACAGCAGGGCCAGGGCGGCGGTCAGCGGGCGCATGGCCGTGCCGGCATTGCCCAGGAACAGGTCGGCTTCTTTCACAGCGAGTTTGCCGCCCAGACCGGTGATGTGCACGGTGTCACCGTCTTGCTGCAGGTCACAGCCCAGCGTGCGCAGCGCTTCGAGCATCACATGGGTGTCGTCCGAGGCCAGCAGGTCGTGGACCACGGTCGTGCCTTCGCTCAAGCCGGCCAGCAGCAGCACCCGGTTGGAGATGCTTTTGGAGCCGGGCAGGCGCACGGTACCGCCAGCAGACAGCAGCGGAGGGAGGTCAAGGAAGGCGGTGGTGTACATGCGAAAGGGAACTCGTGTGGCCCGTCAGGAGATGGGGCCCGGTCTCAGAGGCGCGAGAACGTGGATTTGGGATTCAGTTGCCACTGGCTACGCGAGGCCGACGCGGCGTCGATCAAGGCTTCCAGGGCCGGGCCGTTCCAGTCGCGCATCTGGCGCTCCAACTCTTCCAAGGCACCCCGGAAGGCTTCAGACTGGCGCAGGATCTCCTCGCGGTTGGACAGCAGGATGTCGCGCCAGATGGTGGGGTCGCTTGCAGCAATCCGGCTGAAGTCACGGAAACCGGGGCCAGCCAGCGACAGGTATTCCTGTCCAGCGGGTTGTTCGGCCATCGCGTTCATGTAGGCAAAGGCCAGCAAGTGGGGCAGGTGGCTGACGGCGGCAAAGGCCGCGTCGTGGTGCTCGGGACTCATCTTGAGCACCTGGCAGCCCACGGCCGCCCACACATCGGTGGCCTTTTGCACCAGCACCGGGTCGGTCTGGTGCAGCGGCGTCAGGATGACCTTGCGCCCCTGGTACAGCGTTGCGTCGGCATGTTCGATGCCCGCGACCTCACGCCCGGCAATCGGGTGGGCGGGCACGAAAGAGGGCAGGCGCTCCTTGAGCACGCGGCGGGCCGCGTCCACCACATCGCGCTTGGTCGAGCCCACGTCCATGAACAGCACGCCGGGGTTGACCAGGTGGCGAATCGACTTGAAAGTGCCTTCACTGGCCGCCACCGGCACGGCGATCAGCACGATGTCGGAGCCCGATACCGCCAGCAAGGCCGACTCGGCCGCCACGTCGATCACCCCCAGGCGA
>JAGNPA010000145.1 GCA_017989885.1 Aquabacterium sp. | reverse complement strand
GCCGCGCAACACCGTTACGCGGTGTACGAGGGCAATGTCGTCGGGCAGGACCTGGGCCGAAGCAACGGCTTTGGCGTTGCATCGCTGCACGGCGCCTACGCATGGAACAAGGCCGTCAAGCTGAGCATCGGCATCGACAATCTGTTTGACAAGACCTACGCGGAGGCCATCAGCCGTGGCGGCGCCAGCATCAGCGGCTACGACACCACCACCCGCGTCAACGAACCCGGCCGCACCTGGTGGCTGAAGGTGCAAGTGGCACTGGACTGACCGCTCCAGTCCTTGCACTGCCCCGTATCGACCCGCCCCCTGGATGCGCAGGCAATTGCGGGTCGATACACACGGCAGATTCGCTGACAATTCAATGCTGACGCTTCTGCCGCCCTCCACCCATGCCGTCCTCCTCCGCACACCACCCTGAGCTCGCCTCACCCGCCTTGCGGACGCTTCCGCCTGACGATACCCAGCGGCACGTGTTGCACAACGAGGTCCACGCCCGCCCGTCGGCCCGCATCCGCATGCCGGCCCTGGTCTTGTACGTGGCCGTGCTCAACGAGGGCATCACGCGTGAGATGGAGTGGCAACACCTGCGTCAGCTTCCGGGTCAGGAAGGCCTCACGCTCGAACACCTGTCGGGCAACTTCCAGCGGCTGCGCTTTGCCAACCACACCATCAAGTGGGAGCGACACACCGAGTTCACCCGTTACTCCCTGGTGCAGGCCCTGCCCGAAGACGCCCTGACTCATGGTGACGACGCCACCCTGATCCAATCCCTGGTGGTGGACCCTCAGTGGCTGGCGAGCATCCCTGGGCGCACCGTGGCCGCCATCATGATGGCCATGATCGAGGGTGATGTCGATGACGTGGAAGGCATGCGCCAGACCGGCGAGTCGTGGATCGAAGGTCGGGAGACCATGGCCTCGCTGCTGGGTCTGCGTCGCTCCTGCGTCATGACCGACTTCCGGCTGCGCGACAGCGGGTTCGAGCATTTGCTGGTGATCTCGCCACCGGGCACCACCGAGCTGCGCGTGGGCCGCATCTCGCAACGCCTGCTGGAGCTGGAAACCTACCGCCTGATGGCCCTTCGGGGTCTGCCGGTGGCCAAGGAAATGGGGCCCTTGCTCACACAGGCCGAATCCCAGCTGGCCGAGATCATGGCGCGCATGGAAAACGCCGAGACGTCTGACCAGGAGTTGCTCAACACCCTCATCGGGCTGGCTGCGCGCATCGAGCGGGCCACGGCCACGCACATGTACCGCTTCTCGGCCACCATGGCCTATCAAAGCCTGGTCGAGCAGCGCATCGAGCAGCTGCGAGAAACGCCCATTCCCGGCACGCAGACCGTGGGCGAGTTCATGCTGCGGCGCCTGTCACCGGCCATTGCCACGGTGCAGGCCACGTCCCAACGCCTCAGCTCGCTGTCGCAGCGGGTGGAGCGGGCCAGTGCCTTGTTGCGCACACGGGTGGACATCGCCACCGAGTCGCAGAACCAGATGCTGCTGGAAAAGCTCACCAAGGGGCAGGATCTGCAACTGCGCCTGCAATCGACCGTGGAAGGCCTGTCGATCGCAGCCATCGCCTACTACGTGGTCAGCCTGATCCTGTACGTGGGCAAGGCCGGCAAGGCGGCCGGGCTGCCGGTCAACCCCGAGATCCTGGCCGGCGCGCTGATCCCGCTGGTGCTGGCGGGCGTGTGGTGGGGCACCCGCCAGATCCACAAGAAGCTGACCCACAGCGACGGGCACTGAGTGCGCTCAGTCCCAGCGCCAGGACCAGATCAGGTCGGCCGCGTTGTCCACCCCGGCCTGCAGACGCAGGGTGAAGCGCCGCGCCAGCGTGTAGATGAACTGCCAGTTGCCCCCCGTGGCGTTGAGGTTGCGCTCGTAGCCCACATACCAGTAGCGCGACACCTGCTTGCCCACGTTCACCACGGTGGCGCGCACGGCCCCGTCGGTCTGGCGCACGGAAAACTCATCCAACCCCAAGGTGCTCATCAGGTTGTCGGACGGTGACGAGCCCTCGCCGGACAGCAAGGCCACGGCCGCCGTCTGCAGCAGCCCGATGTCGGCGCCACCCAGGCCCGTGGGGGCACGCCCCAGCACCAGCCACGACAGCTTTTCGGTTTCGGACATGGCCGGCTCGGAGTACAGGCGGATGCGCGGATCTTGCGCCGTGCCGGTGATGGCCACACCCACCTTCACATCGCTGTTGCTGGCCACCGCCGACTGCGCCCGCATGGCGAGGATGTCCAGTCGGGGGTTCTCGATCGGGCCGGTGAAGGCCAGCGTGCCGCGCTCGACCACCAGCTTCTGTCCATATGCGGCATAGGTGCCGTTCTCGACGCGGATGGTGCCGTTGAGCAAGGGACGGTTCGACGGGGTCGTGACCTTGAGCGTGCCCTTCAAAAAGGCGTCCAGGCCCATGCCCTTGATCCGCAGATTCTGGCCCAGGTCCACGTCCAGATCGGCCATCAGCTTGCGTTGGGGCGCGCGCTTGGGGCTCCCCTGCGAAACCGCATCATTCATCTCGCCAACCGGGCGCGCGTTCGCCGGGCGGTTGACGACCGTCACATCGTCCCCCACCGTGGGAGCCGACGACTGGCTGATGTCGATCAGGCCCTCGTCCACCCGGGCATGGCCGTCCACCTCGATCGTCTCCGTGCCCAGGGCGGCATTGATGTTCGCGCTGACCACCAGGCGCCGGTCCACCCGCTGCAGCAGCGGGAAGCGGTCGGCCGTCAGGCTCAAGCGCGCCTGCGGGATCTCGCCGAAGGTGCCCTGCCCCTGCGCGGTGATCAGGCCACCGGCCGGGCCACCACGGGCCTCGAAATGCTGCAACACGATCAGGTCGCCGCGCAGCGACATGAGCAACTTGCCATCACTCAGGTTGACGCCCAGCAAGGCCTGCCCGCCGCCCAGGTTCTCACCCACGACCTGGCCGCTGTAGCGCGGGGCACCCAGGGTGCCGGCCAGTTCGGCCTTGGCCTGCATCTGGCCGCTGACGCGCCAGCCCGCCGGAATCCAGGTGCCCCAAGGGCGCAGGTTGCCAATCGTCAGGTCCAGGTCGCCACGCAAAGGATCGCTGCCCTGCGGCCCGGCCGTCGGGTTCTGGGCCTGCACCACCTGGCGTCCCACCAGCTTGCCCAGGGAGCGGCCTTCGAACAACTCCGTCAAGGTCCAGACGCCCTCACGCGCCTGCAGATTCACCTTCGCCTCGCGAATGCCCAGGCGCTGGGCGCTGTTGCCCTCGATGGTGGGCTCCGACAGGCTGACATCGCCCGATTTGCGCTGCACGGTGGCATCCACCACCCAGGGATCCTGGCGGCTGTGCCTGACCTTCATGTCGCCATGCAGGATCAGATCGCCGCCCCACCCCGCCTGCGGCTGCCAGCGCGCGAGCAACTGGGGCAGGTTGAACGCCTCCAGCGTCATGTCCATCTCGGCCACCCCGACGGGGTCGTTCTGCCGATCGGCCCAGGTCCAGACACCTTGGCGCAAGTGCAACACGGCGCCCATCAGGTTCAGGCGGGTGCTCCCCAGCGTCACACTCTCGGCGCGCTCATCCTGGCGCCATTGCACGGGCATGGCCTGCATGCGCGCCACTTCGCGGCCCGGCGCCTCGCCCAGGTGCACCACCATGTCCTGAATGCGTCCCTGCCAGGATTGGGCGGTGTCCGTCCAACCCAGACCGCCCTGCAGTGCCAGGTCCAGCCTCAAGCGCTCGGGCTTGAGCGCAGGCGCGTCCTCGTCGGCCGCTGGCTGCACAGGCGGCTTGCGCGTCAAGTTGGCATGCGCCTCAGCCTGGTGAGACTGCACCGAGCCGTGGAGGCGCAAGGTCGCATCCATCAGCTCGACGCTGGCGGTACGCACCTGGCTGATCTGGATCTGCGCCTTCATCGGCGAGGTCGGGGTGCGCATGTCCAGCCCCCAATCGGCCTGCACCGAGGCCACGGACACGCCCTCACCCTCCTTGGGCACCCATCGCAGACCGCTCACGCGCGCCTGTCCCTCGCTGCTCACGCGGGGCCACAGCCCCTGCCCCTGGGTGTTCAGGGTCACCGCGCCCGTGATCTGTTGCGCCCCCACCAGCGTGGCCAGCGGCTGCAAGGTTTGCAAGGCGGTGGCGTTGACCTGCGCCTGCCACTGCGCGGACGCTGACACCTGGGGCAGCCCCGACGTGCCCACTTGCCAGGGCAGTTGCATCTGCGCCTTGGCCAGGTTGCCCGCCGCGTCCAGGTCCACGTTCAAGCTCATGACCTGACGGTTGCGGGGCGACTGCCATTGCACCGTGCCCTTGAGGGGCACCCCGACCAGCCAGCTGGGGGCAAGCTGGGCGTTCATGGTGCCTCGCCAGTCGGCGTCCAGTTCAAACTGCGCCTGGGCAGACAGCTGGTGGCGCCCAGTGGCCTCGCTCGGCCAGGGCAGCCACAGCCGTGGATCGAAGGAGCGAACGTTCAAGGTCCCTTTCGTTTGCCAGGCAGGACCGGAGGGCGTGCTCGACCCCACCTGCGGCCAGCGCCATTGCGCCTCGCTCAGCACCGCGCTCGCCTCGCCAGAGTTCAGGGCCAGACGGGTCACGCTCACCAGCCCCGGTGCGTAGCGGGCCTCGGCTGTGGCCTCCACCGGGCGCACGCCTGGCTGCATGGCTTTCGCACGTTCGGGCGTGGCATGCGACGGGCCGTACTCGCCCTTCAAACCTGCCACCAGGGTGGCTGCCGTGTCACGCCACGAAGGCGTCGCACCTTCTGGCGAGCGCACCGGCGCCAAGGTCACGTTGCCTTGCAGTTGCAAGGCAGGCGCGAGGGTGTGCAGCGCCTGGGGTTCCAGTTGCACCAACTCCAGCTTCAGGCTGCGCCCCTGGCCCCAGCCACCGCTCAGCTTCACCTTTGCGGGCTCCTTGCCACGCACGCGAGGCAAGGCCAGTTGCCAGTCCACCTGCAGGGCGTCCAGCACATCGTCGACCGACCGGGCCTCGGTGGCCTTCGCCATCTGCAGCGTCCCCTGCCAGTCCGTCACCGGCAATCGTTGCGCGTCCCAGGCGCCGCCCAGGCTGTTGTGCAGGTTCACGCGGCCCAGCAGGTCGGTGCGCCCCTTCTTGACGGGCCCCTGCGGCTCGATGTCCAGCGTGCCTTGCAAGGCCGTGCGCGGCAAGCTGGCATGCAGGTCGGCCAGGTTGAGGCGTTCCAGTTTGGCGTTCAGGCGCGACACCGGCCACGACGCAAAGGGCTGCACCTGGGCGTTCACGTCCATCGCCTGCTCGGCCTGGTCCGCACGCTGCAAATGCGCCTGCGCGGTCACGCCGAGGTCGGCCAACGCGCCCTTCAGTTGCACATCTGCGCGGCCACTCAGGTCGCTCGACACCGCGCCCGAGGCCTGCAAGGCGGCGTCCACCGCCATGCGGCCTCGCACGTTCACGTCGGCTTTGCCCTGTAACTGCCAGTCACCCCAGGCCAGCTGCTTCAGGCGGATGCGATGACGCGTGGGCAACACCCCATCGTGCAAAGCCAGCGCCGCATCCAGCCCCTTCAATGGCACCTCGCCCAGCAAGTTGCTGGCGAACTCGCCCACTTGCACGCGCCCCAGGTGCACCGACACCGGCAAGCTCAGATTGCGGGGTGCCTGGG
>JAGNPA010000144.1 GCA_017989885.1 Aquabacterium sp. | reverse complement strand
GCCGCTGGCCTGATGGCCAAGGTGGCCTCGGCCCGCGAGATCGTCACGGCGGTGCGCGCCGCCCTGTCGGGCACCCCGACCTTTGCCATGGCCTCGCCGCTGCCGCGACCCGAGCCCATCCGGGTGCTGCGGGGCGGCGCCTTCACCGACGAGTCCCTGGACGCCTGGAGTGGCGAGGGCTCGGCCAACGAGCCCACACCGCGTCAGCGCGCCATCCTGTCCTACCTGGGCCGGGGCACGCCGAACAAGGCCATCGCACGTCAGATGGGCTTGAGCGAGAACGAGGTCCGCTCCGAGGTCTCCTTTCTCACCGAACGACTCAACGCAACCAGTCGCCAGCAGGCCTATGCCGAGGCCGTCGCCCGAGGGTGGGTGGCACCATGAAGGCGCTGGCCTGGCTGCGCGGCCCGGCCCTCTCTCCTGCCGATACGCCGCGTTTGCTGGCGGCGCAGTTGGCGCTGCTGGACGGCAATGTGGGCACGTCGCTGCGCGCCTCCACGCTGGCCGCCTGGCTCACGGCGGGCGCGTTCTGGTTCACGCTCGATGACAGCCGCGTTGTGTGGTGGGCGGTGTGGGCCACGCTCTTGTGTGCGGCGGGGTGCTTCGTCCACCGGCGTCTGCCGCGACCGGAGGGGCCCGACGGCGAGGCCACGGCCGGACACTATCTGCGCGTCATGGGCTGGGTGTGCCTGGGCTTTGGCGGCACCTGGGGGGCCTTGCCCCTGCTGTTCATCGACCCGGCGCGGCCGGCTTCGCTGCACATTGTGGTGGGGGTGATGGCCGGCCTGAGTTCGGCGGGCCTGTTGGTGTTTGCGCCGGTCTGGCGCCTGGCGCAGCGGTTCTGGCTCAGTTGCATGCTGCCGCTGGTGGTGGCTTTGCTGCGCCTGCAGGACCCGGTGATGACCTCGCTGGCGATTGGCGGGGTGCTCTACCTGGTGGCGATGGCCCTGTATGCCCGCCAGACGGGAGTGGCCGTGAAGCGGGCCCTGGCCTTGCGGATGGACAACGAGGACCTGGTGCGGCGACTGCGTGAGCAGACCCAGCAAGCCCAGGCGGCCCGCGCGCAGGCCGAGCAGGCGCAGCAGACGGCCGAAGAGGCCGATCGTGCCAAGACCCTCTTCCTGGCCTCGGCCAGCCATGACCTGCGCCAGCCCTTGCATGCCGCCGGTCTCTTCCTGGGTTCACTGGCCCGCTCCGGCCTCAATGCGCGTCAGGCGGTGTTGCTCGAGCATGCCAAGGCGTCGAACACCGCGGCCAGCGAGATGCTCAACACCCTGCTGGATTTCTCGAAGGTCGCCACGGGCATGGTGCAGCCTCAGCCGCACAGCTTTGCCCTGCAGACCTTGTTTCACAAGCTGGAGCGCGAGCTGGCGCCGTGGGCGGCCGACAAGGGGCTGAACCTGCGCATGCGCGACACCCCCCTGACGCCGTTTGCCGATCCCGGTCTGGTCGAGCTCATCTTGCGCAACCTGCTGCTCAACGCCATCCGCTACACCGAGCGCGGTGGGGTCCTGCTGGCCTGTCGTCAACGCGCCGGGCGCGCCGTCATCGAGGTGTGGGACACCGGCATCGGCATCCCGCCCGAATCGCACCAGCGCATCTTTCAGGCCTTTCGGCAACTCGACAATCCCCAGCGTGATCGCCGCAATGGCCTGGGGCTGGGTCTGGCCATCGTGCAGGGCTTGGCGAAGGCCATGGCCGTCAGCGTGACCTTGGTCTCGTGCCCTGGGCGCGGCACGGTGTTTCGGCTCGATTTGCCCCTGGGCTTGACGCCGCCGAGTGTGGCGCCGGTGCTGCCGGCCTCACCCGATGATCTGCTGGGCCTGCGCGTGCTGCTCATCGACGACGATGACAGCGTGCGGCTGGCCATGCACGATCTGATGGGGATCTGGGGGGTGCAGTGCGTGGTGGTGGCGTCCAGTGAGGAGGCCTTGCAGTGCCTGTCGCACTTCGAGCCCGATGTGGTGCTGGCCGACTACCGGCTGCACCGTGCGCAGACCGGGGTGCAGGCCGTGGCGGCCATCCGTGCGCGTCTGGGACGGGAGGTGCCCGCCGCGCTGGTGACGGGCGACACCGCCGCCGAGCGGCTGCAGGAGGCGCAGACGCAGGGCCTGGCGGTGTTGCACAAACCGGTGCCGGCCGCGCTGCTGCACAGCCTGCTGCGCGACCTGCGGCAGGGCGCGCGCGGGGCTTAAGCCTGGCTGGGGGCGCGGCTGAGCACGTTGTTGGCTTCGAGCAGGGTGCGCAGCATGTCCATGAACACGAGGCGTTGCTCGGGGGGCAAGGGCGCGAGCATGCGCAACTGGGCCTTGCGCATGCTGGGGTCGATGTCGCGCAGCAAGGTGATGCCGGCGTCGGTCAGGTGCAGCAGGCGCACGCGCCGATCGGTGGGGCTGTTGCTGCGCACCACCAGGCCACGGGCTTCCAGGCGGTCGATCACACTGCCGAGCGTGGACGTGTCAAAGCCGATGCGACCTGCCAGCGTGCGCTGGTCGAGACCCGGCTCGCGGTGGATGGCGGTCAAGGCCGCGAACTGAACGGGCGTGATGCCGAAGTCCTGCGTTTCCTCCAGAAAGATGGCCACGGCGATTTGCTGCAGGCGGCGGATGTAGAAGCCGGGCAGTTCTTCGAGCGCTTGGGCATCAATCGGTGTAGAGGGGAGCGTCATGGACAGAAGAATAATAAGTAAGGCATCCGCACGTGCAGACGCCCGAGTTTATCGGATGGCACCGGGCTCACCACCGCGAGCCCTGTGGATCAGTGGGCGTCGAAAGCGAACAGACGCGAAAGCCTGTGGCGGCGATCAGGCCGCGTCGGGCTGCAGACCCGGCGCTGCCAGACGGAAGGCGTCCAGCTTGGCGCAGGCCGCATCAACGGCACTGATCAGAGGCCAACGGCCGAGGTCGACCTTGAAGCGACGGGCGCTTTCCACCTGGGGAATGAGGTACACGTCAGCCAGCGTCGGCGTGTGGCCGAAGCTGAACTCGCCGCGCTGGGTGTCGGCGGCGAGGAGGGCCTCATAGGCATCAAAGCCTGCGGTGATCCAGGTGCCACACCAGGCGTTCACGGCGTCTTCGTTGGCGCCGAGCTCCTTGCGAAGGTACTCCAGGATGCGACGGTTGTTGATCGGGTGGATGTCGCAGCCGACGATGGCGGCCAGGGCGCGCACGCGGGCACGCTCGGTCGCCCCGGCTGGCAGCAGCGCGGGCGTCGGGTGCGTTTCTTCCAGCCACTCGATGATGGCGGGCGACTGGATCAGCACCTGACCGTCAACCTCCAGCGCGGGCACCAGCCCTTGCGGGTTGATGGCCTTGAACTCGTCTTTCAGATGCTGCTCGGTGCGCAGGTCCACGGGGACGTACGTCGTTGGCAGCCCCTTGAGGTTCAGGGCAATGCGCAGGCGGTGCGAGGTGCCGCTGCGAAAGAAGTTGTAGAGCTTCATGAGGGGCTCCTGGCAGGCTTATTCGGGTGCGCCAACGGTCAGCGAAACTTCCGCCACGCCTTCGACCTGGCCGGTGATCTTGTCACCGGGGACGACCGCGCCCACGCCTTCGGGCGTGCCGGTGTAGATCAGGTCGCCAGGTTGCAGGTGATAGAACTGCGACAGGTCCGCGATGATTTCGCGCACGTTCCAGATCAGCTTGTCGACGTTGGAGTGCTGCTTGGTGTCGCCGTTGACTTGCAGGGCGATGTCGGCCTGGTCGATGATCACGCCTTCCATCGGCACGATCTCGGTGCAGACGGACGACTGTTCGACGTCCTTGCCCAGATCCCAGGGACGGCCCTTGTCGCGGGCGACCAGCTGGATGTCACGACGGGTCATGTCCAGGCCGGCGGCGTAGCCGTAGATGACCTTGTGGGCGTCTTCCTGCGAGACGCGGAAACCTTCGGCGCCGATGGCGACGACCATCTCCATCTCGAAGTGGTAGTTCTTCGTTTCGGGCGGGTAGGCCACGGTGGCACCGCTCAACACCAGGGTGTCGCGTGACTTGGTGAAGTAGAACGGGCGCTCGACCGACTTGTCGACCGGACGGCCCATTTCGACGGCGTGCGCATGGTAGTTGCGGCCGACGAAGAACAGGCGGTTGATGGGGAACTGCTCTTGCTTGCCGCGGATGGGCAGGGACTGAACGGCGGGCGGGTTGAACAGGTATGGGGTCATGGTGTGTCTTTCATGCATGGACCGGGGTGGCTGTGCAGCGACCCCGGTCCGGTGGTTCAGGTGGCGAAGCGGGTGGCGTTTCAGCCGCGGTTTTCGTACACGCCCAGCTTGCGGTGCAGCGGGGCTTCGTCGGCCACGAAGAGGAAGGCCGGCGCGCTGGCGGAGCGGTTCTTCAAGGTCACGGCGGTGTAGCCCGGCGCGCAGCAGGTGTCGGCTTCGGCCAGTGTGAAGGAAGTCGCTTCGATCTGCACGTCGGCACTGCCTTCGATCTGGTGGAAGACCTGGGCGGGCGAGCGGGCCGGCAGACGCAGGGTCTGGCCAGGACGCAGCATCAGGGCGTAGAAGCCCAGGATGTTCTGCACGTCGGCACCGGTGACCGGGTTGACATAGGTGACCTGCACGCACTCGGCGTCGGGCTCGTTGTTGGCGATGGACACCAGCGCCGCGCGGGCTTCGGCCCAGGGGTAACGCAGCATCGGGTAGGCCTTGTTGCTGCGCTCGAACACGGTGGTGGGGGCCACGCCGCCACGGCCGAAAGCCTTGACGCCTTCACCTTGTTTGACCGACTGGCTCGGGCCTTCCAGGTGGTAGGACGTTTCCGTGTAATAGACCAAAGGCAGGTCCAGCACGTCCAGCCACACGACGGGCTGGTCGCCGTCGTGGCCGTGCTCGTGCCACAGCCCGGTGGGGGTGAGGATCAGGTCACCGCGGCTCATCGGGCACTTTTCGCCGTCGACCAGGGTCCAGGCGCCTTCGCCTTCGACCACCATGCGGATCGCGTTGGGGGTGTGGCGGTGGGCCGGGGCCAGCTCACCGGGCAGCAGCAACTGCATGCCCAGGTACATGGCGGCGCTGGCCTGCATCTTTTCCAGACCATGGCCGGGATTGGCCAGCACCAGCACGCGGCGCTCGGCCTTTTCGATCGGGGTCAGCTCGCCGGCCTGGATCAGCAGGGGGCGCAGCGTGGCATACGGCCAGTGGGTCGGCTGGGTCTTGCGGGCCGGCACTTCGGGCGGCAGCACGGCGCGCAGGCTGGGCCACAGGGGCACCAGGTTCTGCTGGGTCAGGTTGTCGCGGTAGTCCTGGGGCAGGTCTTCCAGGCGACCCAGGGTGTCAAAACGATCATGGCTTTGCATGAGGGATCCTTGTGAAGTTCAGTCCTGGGCCAGGCAGTTGGTGACGTTCCAGCCGTACAGCCATTCGATGGCGTCGTAGAAACGCTCGGGCGTGCGGCCCTTCCACAGGTCGTTGCGGATCAGGCGTTCCACCCCCTTGGCGTGGTACAGGCGACCCATTTCGCGGCCCGACAGCACGATGCGGCCGGTGCGCGGGATGCGCGAACGCTGGTAGTGGTCCAGCGCGGCGTCCCAATCCTGGTTGTGCACGCGCAGGGCTTCGCCCAGGGTGACGGCGTCTTCCAGGGCCATGCAGGCGCCTTGGGCCATGTACTGGGTGGTGGGGTGCGCGGCATCGCCCAGCAGGGTGGCGCGGCCGAAGGTCCACTGC
>JAGNPA010000143.1 GCA_017989885.1 Aquabacterium sp. | reverse complement strand
GGCGACCAACTGCTGTGGGGGGCCGCCGAGCCGCTGCGCCGCATGCTGCGCATCCTGATCGAGCGGTGATACTGTCGCATCGAGATCACACGGGGCCTGCGGGCCCCGTTTTTATTTGGTTTTGAAACCTTTTGTCACATGGTGGCGAGAGAAACCCTGTTGTGACCCGGCGACAATCTGGCAAATGAAAGTCGCGCAGGTATCTGGGTAACCCTGTGAGATACAGCGCGATCAGTATTTGCATGAGCTTGTCACGATATGTGCATGCTGCTATTGTGTTTTCGCTGCGTACAGTCCGCAGGTGTGATGTATCTTGGGACCTCGTTCAGGTCCGGATACCTCCGAGGTCACCAGACCGCCGCGTGACGAGTTGGGAGACGCCTTGAAAGATCATTCGTTGTCCGTGGGGCGTTTCGCCCTGAATCGAGTTGCTGTTGCAGCCGCTGTGGCAGTTCTGTCTGCCTTGCCCATCTCTGCCTCGGCCCTTGGCCTCGGCAAGCTGAGCGTCAAATCGGCCTTGGGCGAACCCCTGCGCGCCGAAATTGATATCAGCAGCATCAACCCCGAGGAGAGTTCGACCCTTCAGGTTCGCGTGGCTTCGCCCGAGACCTATCGCGCCGCTGGGGTCGATTACAACGCGGTGCTGTCCGGTGCGAGCATCGTGCTGCAGCGTCGTGCCGACGGCCGACCCTATCTGCGCATTTCCAGCGATCGCCCCGTTCAGGAGCCCTTTGTCGACGTGATCCTGGATCTGGGTTGGTCGGCAGGGCGCCTGGTGCGCGAGTACACGCTGCTGTTCGACCCCCCTTCGATGCGCTCGGTGGCCCAACCGGCTGCGCCAGTGATGAGCGTGCCACCTGTGGCCACGGCCCCGTCGCCTGCCTTGCGGCCGTCGCGGCCCGCGCCCGTGCGTCAACCCGAGGCGCAGGCCCCTGTGGCCCGCACCACGCCGGCCGCACCGCGCCCGGCACCGGCGGCCCAGGCCGCCGACCAGGGCACCGTGGCTGTGCGCAGCGGCGATACCCTGTCAAGCATTGCCAGCCGGAACCTGCCCAGTGGCGTGTCGCTCGATCAGATGCTGGTCGGGCTTTACCGTCAGAACCCGAGCGCCTTCCAGGGCGACAACATGAACCGTTTGCGCTCCGGCGCGGTCCTGACGCTGCCCTCCAGTGACCAGGCGAAAGCCGTGTCGCCGAGCGAGGCTCGTCAGTTCATCGTGGCCCAGAGCGCTGATTTCGCCACCTATCGCCAGCGACTGGCCGGTGCCGTGGGCGTTGAGGCCACCACCCAAACCCAGCGTCAGGCCAAGGGCAAGGTCGAAGCCGAGGTGCAAGACCGCAAGCAGGCGGCCGCGCCCACGCCTGACAAGCTGACCCTGAGCAAGGGTGCGGTGAGCTCGGCGGCTTCGGCTGCGGAAGATCGCCTGGCCAAGGCTCGCGCCACGCAGGACAACAGCACCCGTGTGGCCGAGTTGTCCAAGAACCTCGATGAGCTGCGCAAGCTCAAGGAACAAGCCGCTGTCGTGGCGGCGGCCAGCCAGCCGGTGGCCCCTGCGCTTCCGGCCGTTGCATCGCAAGCGGCAGAGGCTGCTTCTGCAGCGTCGGCAGCCGCCAGTGCGGCTGAGCTGGCAGCCAGTGCCGCCGAGCTCGTGGCCAGCGCCGCTTCCGACGTGGCGTCGATGGCCGAGGCTGCGTCTGAGGTCATGGCACCTGTGGCCGTGGCTTCGCAGCCGGACGTCGCCCCGGTTCCGCCTGTGGTGGCCCAGGACGAGCCAGGCTTCCTGGCCTCGCTCAACCCCATGTGGTTGGCAGCGGGTGGTGCCGGTCTGGCCCTGCTGGCTGGCGCCGCCATGTTCCTGCGTTCGCGCCGTCGTGCCGACACGGGTGAGACCTCCTTCCTCGAAAGCCGTCTGCAACCGGACTCGTTCTTCGGTGCCAGCGGTGGCCAGCGCGTGGACACCCGCGATGCCACGGCCGGTCCGTCGTCCATGAGCTACTCGCTCAGCCAGCTTGATGCCATTGGTGACGTCGATCCCGTGGCCGAAGCCGATGTGTACCTGGCCTACGGCCGTGACCTGCAAGCCGAGGAAATCCTCAAGGAAGCCTTGCGCAGCACCCCGGATCGCCTGGCGGTGCGTGTGAAGCTGCTCGAGGTGTATGCCAAGCGCCGTGACACCAAGGGCTATGAGTCCCTGGCCACGCAGTTGTTCGGTTTGACGAATGGCGCCGGGGAAGAGTGGCTCAAGACCCAGGAACTGGGGCTGAGCATCGACCCTGAGAACCCCCTGTATCAGCCCGGCGGACAGCCTGGCGGTGCGGTGGCCGAAGCGGCTGCGCCTGATTTCCTGGGTGCCAGCACCGTGCCGCACTCGGTTGCCCCCGGCGTGCTGGACACCGAACCCGCCCCCGCTGACGCCCTGGTTGACTTGGACCTGGATGCCAACGGTCGCGACTCGCATCAGGATGGCGTGTCGGACTCGGTTTCCCCGCAGGTTCAGAATGGCGACCATCTGGCTGATCTGGAATTGCCCGACCTGGATTCCTTGCCCAGTGGCGAGATCGCTCAGACCGCAACGCCGGCCGACAAGGGTGACATCGACTTCGACCTGTCGCTCGATGATCTGCCCCAGGCTCCGGCTGTCGCCCCTGCACCAGCCGCCGCGCCGGTGACCGAACCGACACCGTCTGGCAGCATGCCCTTCGATCTGGGTGACATCTCGCTGGATCTGGACGCACCTGCGCCGGCCAAGTCCTCCTTCGTCACCGACGAGGAACTGGACCATCTGCCGGTGTCCGACGCCCCCCTGAGCGCCGACCCGATGGCCCGCAAGTTCGATCTGGCTCAGGAGTTCCGCCAGATTGGTGATGTCGACGGTGCCCGCGAGTTGCTGCAGGAAGTCGTCGACAACGCGCAAGATGGCAGCCTCAAGAGCCGTGCCCAAACCATGCTGGACAGTCTGGGTTGATGTGCAATGTCTGATGTGACCCCGGCAGGCGGCGCCCACGCGCTACCTGCCGTTGACAGCCCTGAGCTGACAGGGGCGACCCGGCGGGTCGCCCTTGGTGTTTCTTACGTGGGATCGGCCTACAAGGGCTGGCAAAGTCAGCCCAGCGGTGGCACGGTGCAGGATGTCTTGGAGGCGGCGCTCTCGAAGTTCGCGGTGCGTCCCATCAAGGTGATGTGCGCAGGCCGCACGGACGCCGGCGTGCATGGCATCAACCAGGTTGTGCACCTCGACACCGACCTCTCCCGCGAGCCTTTTTCGTGGGTGCGGGGCACCAACACCTTCCTGCCGCACGATGTGTCGGTGCAGTGGGCGGTCGAGGTGTCCAAGGCGTTCCACGCCCGCAACAGCGCCCGGGGGCGTCGCTACACCTACATCGTGCTCGAAGCGCCGGTGCGTCCGGCGCTCGAGTCGGGCCGGGTGGGCTGGGTGTTTCGCCCTCTCGATCTGCCGGCCATGCAGGCCGCAGCAGCCCACCTGCTTGGCGAGCACGATTTCAGCTCGTTTCGCTCTTCGATGTGTCAGTCGCCCACGCCGGTCAAGCACCTGAGAGACATCCAGATTCGGCGCTGCCAGGTGCCGGGGCGGACCTCGGCTTACTGGCGCTTTGATTTCGAGGGGCAGGCCTTTCTGCATCACATGATCCGCAACATCATGGGTTGTCTGATCATGGTGGGCACCGGCGTTCAGCCTGCGGACTGGGTTCGCGTGGTGCGAGAGGCCCGCGACCGCAAGGTGGCCGCTCCCACCTTCTCGGCCGACGGCTTGTATTTCATGGGCCCTCGCTACGATCCTGAGTGGAACTTGCCCGAGCACGTGCCGGCCATGGACTGGTTGCCGGTCTGATCTCTCGGGTTTGCGGACCAGGGCTGGGCGGCGGAACGCTTTTTTGCGACAATCCAGACTTCGACACCGATGGGTCGCCGCTGGCCCTTCCTTCCTGGATGTCTCCTTCTTCTGTCCACCGCACGCGCATCAAGATTTGTGGCTTGACCCGCGAAGCCGATGTCGATGCCGCCGTCGAGGCTGGCGCCGATGCCATTGGCCTGGTGCTCTACGACAAAAGCCCTCGGTATGTGGATGCCGTGCGCGCTGGCGTGCTGGCGCGCCGTTTGCCCCCCTTCGTGACGCCGGTGGTGTTGCTGGTCAATGCCTCGCCCTCGCTGGTGCAGGCGGCCTTGGACGCGGTGCCCCATGCCTTGCTGCAGTTTCATGGTGATGAGACGCCCGCCCAGTGCGAAGTGGTGGGGCGGCCCTATGTCCGCGCTGCCCGCATGGCGCCCGGTTTCGATTTGTTAGACTTCACCCTGTCGTTCGCTTCCGCCCAGGCCATGTTGGTCGATGCCCATGTCGAGGGCTATGGTGGCGGCGGGCAGGTCTTTGATTGGTCTTTGCTGCCGCGTCAGCTCTCTCGGCCCATGATCCTCTCGGGTGGTTTGCACCCGGGCAATGTCGCGGAGGGGGTGAGGGCGGTGCGGCCATGGGCCGTGGATGTCAGTTCGGGGGTTGAGGTCGGCAAGGGCCTCAAGGACGCCGGGCTGATGCGCCAGTTCTGTCAGGCCGTGCGGGAGGCCGATCGGTCATGTGCCGAAGCCGCATGAGCGCGGAAAGACTTGGGACGGCCCAGGTTTTCCGCATGGTGAGTTCTTTGAGAGTGACATGCTGAATTATCAACAGCCCGATGCCCGTGGCCACTTTGGCCCTTATGGCGGCACCTTTGTGTCCGAAACACTGATCCATGCGCTCAATGAGCTCAAGGATGTGTATGAACACTATCGCCATGATGATGCCTTCAAGGCCGAGTTCCGCCGGGAGTTGGCCAACTTCGTGGGTCGTCCCAGCCCCATTTATCACGCCGATCGACTGAGTCGTGAACTGGGTGGTGCGCAGATCCACCTCAAGCGCGAAGACCTCAACCACACCGGCGCGCACAAGATCAACAACACCATCGGCCAGGCCTTGCTGGCCAAGCGCATGGGCAAGCCCCGTGTCATCGCCGAAACCGGTGCCGGCCAGCATGGGGTGGCCACGGCCACCATCTGTGCCCGCTATGGTATGGAGTGCGTGGTCTACATGGGTGCGGAAGACGTCAAGCGTCAGTCTCCCAACGTCTATCGCATGCACCTGCTGGGCGCCAAAGTGGTGCCCGTCGAGTCCGGCAGCAAGACCCTGAAAGACGCGCTCAACGAAGCGATGCGTGACTGGGTCACCAACGTCGAAAACACGTTCTACATCATCGGCACGGTGGCGGGGCCGCATCCGTATCCAGCCATGGTGCGCGACTTCCAGTCCGTCATTGGCGAAGAGTGTCTGCAGCAGATGCCGGTGGCGATTGGCCGCCAGCCCGACGCCGTGGTCGCCTGCGTGGGCGGCGGCAGCAACGCCATGGGCATTTTCTATCCCTACATCGAGCATGAGGCCGTTCGCCTGATCGGCGTGGAAGCGGCGGGCGAGGGCGCGGCCAGCGGCAAGCACTCCATGTCGCTGCAGATGGGCGTGCCGGGCGTGCTGCATGGCAACCGCACCTATTTGCTGCAGGACGACAACGGCCAGATCACCGAGACGCACTCGATCTCGGCGGGCTTGGACTACCCCGGCGTCGGCCCCGAGCACGCCTACCTCAAGGACATCGGTCGGGCCGAGTACGTGGGCATCACCGACAAGGA
>JAGNPA010000142.1 GCA_017989885.1 Aquabacterium sp. | reverse complement strand
CGTTGGGCCGGTGTGTTGAACGCCACGCCGCGTTCCAGCTCCAGCCTGGCCTCGTGCCCGAGCAGCTCGGACAGAGCCTGGGCCAGACGGTCGCGCAGGTTGTCGCTGCGCAGGCTCTCGCGCTCGACGCGCAGGCGCCACAGGCTGTGCGTGCCGCCGTCTTCGTGGGCGATGCACTGCGCCTGGATGGCGAGCTCGCGCACCAGGGCGGCGATCAGGCCACGGGCTTGCAGTTGACCCACCAGCTCGGCCCAACGGTCTGACAGCGGGTCGCTGCCCGGCGGCGGCAGGTCCAGCGATGGCCCGGCGCTGACGGTGGGCCGCGATGGCGTTGCAGGTCGAGGTGACACGTCCTGCTCGTCGGGTGGCTCCGGTCGATCGAACTCGGATGGCGGCGCGAAGTCGTCTTCACGCTCGGCCTGGGATGGCGCGTACGCGTCGGCCAATGATGGGTCGGCCTCAGGCGGGAGCTCGTCCCAGGGCGCCACGCCTTGGCTGGCGCGGGCGGGCTCGGCCGCAGGTCGAGCCGATGGCGCGACAGGGGCTGGGGCCGCTGGAGCCTGTTCGGCAGGCGCCGGACGCGGCACGGCCGCCGTGGCGGGGGGCGCAGCAGTCGTCGCGGGCGGTGCAGCCTCGCTTGGCACAGGCAGCGGTGGAGCAGCCGAAGGCGCGGCCACCGGCGCAACCTCGGGCAATGGCGTCACGGATGCACCCGCATTTGCTGGCGAAGCGGGAGGCGCGGATGCCGAGCCCGCAGGCGCAGCAGGGGCTGGCTGCAACGTTGGCTGAGCAGCGGGCTGCGCGATGGACTGCGTCGTGGGCTCGGTCTGCGCCGTGCGCGCAACCGAGCCTTCAGCTTTTGGGGGCGGTGAACTCCCCGCTGTGCCGTAGCTGTGTCCGGGCTTGAAGGCCAGCAGGCGCAGCAGCAACATCAACAAGCCGTTGTACTCGTCAGGGGCCAGAGCCAGCTCGGCACGGCCTTGCAGGCACAGGCTGTAGAACAACTGGGTTTCATCCGGGGCCAGCAAGGGCGCCAGACGATGCCAGGTGGCTTCGTCGGGGTCTTCCGAGGCCACGGCTTGCGGCACAGCCTGGCACACGGCCATGCGCTGCAAGGCGGTGGCCAGTTCTTCCAGCGTGCCTGCCGCTGACAGGCCCAGCTCACGCAAGGTGTCCACGGCGGCCACCAGCGCGGCGCCGTCTCCGGCGGCCACGGCTTCGATGATGCGCTGCACGTGCTGTCGATCGACCGCGCCCAGCATCAGGCGCACGGCGCCCTCTTCCAGCTTGCCGCTGCCAAAGGCAATCGCCTGGTCGGCCAGCGACATCGCATCGCGCATGGAGCCACGTGCGGCGCGGGCCAGCAGGCGCAAGGAGCCCGCATCAAAGCCGATCTGCTCCGTCTTCAGTACATGAGCGAGGTGCTCGTGCATGGTCTGCACGGCCATCGGGCGCAGGTTGAACTGCAAGCAACGCGACAGCACGGTCACCGGCACCTTTTGCGGGTCGGTGGTGGCCAGCACGAACTTCAGGTAGTCGGGCGGCTCCTCCAGCGTTTTCAGCATGGCGTTGAAAGCCGTGGTCGAGAGCATGTGCACTTCGTCGATCATGTAGACCTTGAAGCGGCCCAGCACCGGCTTGTAGACCGCCTGCTCGAGCAACTGCGAGATCTCGTCCACGCCGCGGTTGGAGGCGGCATCCAGCTCGACGTAATCAACAAAGCGGCCCGCGTCGATGTCGCGACACGGCTGGCATTGCCCGCAGGGCGAGGCCGTGATGGTCCCCTGCCCGTCCGGCCCGACGCAGTTGAGCGATTTGGCCAGAATGCGCGACACCGTGGTCTTGCCCACGCCCCGCGTCCCGGTGAACAGGTAGGCATGGTGCAGGCGCTGCTGGGTGAGCGCGTTGCCCAGGGCCTGGACCACGTGACCCTGGCCAACCATGCTGTCAAAGCCTCTGGGACGGTATTTGCGGGCGAGAACCATTGAATTCATGCGGAGATTCTAGGTGCTCCCGGCCCCAAAGTTCGGGCTCACGGGGTATCATGAAGGTCAGGTCTGGAAACGACGGACAACAGGGCCACTCCCTCCACCCGTTTCGCTCGTTCTCTGCCATGCATCGCGCTGGCTCCAACCTGCATCTGCCGGCTTGCGGTGGTTTTGTCCCCGCACCGCGGCGTTTGACTCATCCCCCACAGCATTGCCAATTGGTTGACTCGCCGCGTCCTGGCCCGGACCACGCGAGTGCAGTCGCCTTGTCACCCTCTTAAGGGCAAAGATCTCATGTCGTTTGAAAGTCTGGGGCTCATCGAGCCTCTGTTGAAAGCCGTCGCCGAAACCGGCTATACCACCCCCACCCCCATTCAGGCCCAGGCCATCCCGGCGGTCATCGCTGGCGGCGACCTGCTGGCTGGCGCACAGACCGGCACTGGCAAGACCGCCGGTTTCACCCTGCCGCTGCTGCACAAGCTGAGCACCACGCCGGCCCCGGCCACGCAGGGCAAGCGCCCCATCCGCGCCCTGATTCTGACCCCCACGCGTGAACTGGCCGCCCAGGTCGAAGAAAGCGTGCGCGTCTACGGCAAGTACCTGCCCATCAAGTCCATGGTCATGTTCGGTGGCGTGGGCATGGGCCCGCAGTTGTCGGGCCTGCGCAATGGCATCGACATCCTGGTCGCCACGCCCGGCCGCCTGCTGGACCACCATCAGCAAGGCAACCTCGACCTGAGCAAGGTCGAGTTCTTCGTGCTGGACGAGGCCGACCGCATGCTGGACATGGGCTTTGTGCATGACATCAAGCGCGTGCTGGCCATTCTCCCGGCCAAGAAGCAGAGCCTGTTGTTCTCGGCCACGTTCTCGGACGAGATCAAGGCTCTGGCCGACCGCCTGCTGAACGCCCCGCAGGTGATCGAGGTCGCCCGTCGCAATGCCACGGCCGAGACCATTGCCCAGAAGGTGCACCCGGTCGGTCGCGAGCAGAAGAAAGACCTGCTGGCCCACCTGATCAAGTCCAACAACTGGCATCAGGTGCTGGTGTTCACGCGCATGAAGCACGGTGCCAACCGCCTGGTCGAGTACCTGGAAAAGCAGGGCATCTCGGCCATGGCCATCCACGGCAACAAGAGCCAGAGCGCCCGCACCAAGGCCTTGAGCGAGTTCAAGACCGGTGACTTGCAGGTGCTGGTGGCCACGGACATCGCCGCGCGTGGCATCGACATCGACATGTTGCCCCACGTGGTGAACTACGAGCTGCCCAATGTGCCCGAAGACTACGTGCACCGCATTGGCCGCACCGGCCGTGCAGGCGCCGAAGGCGAAGCCGTCTCCCTGGTGTGTGTGGACGAGAACAGCTTCCTGGCTGACATCGAAAAGCTGATCAAGCGCAGCATCCCCAAGGAAGTGGTGCCGGGCTTCGAGCCGGACCCCAATGAGCGTGCCGAGCCGATCCTGTTGGGTCGCCGCACCATTGGTGCACCCGGGGCCCGTTCGGGCGGCGGTGGTGGTCGCTCGGGCGGTTCGGGTCGCCCAGGTGGCGGCGGTGGCGGTGGCCAGCGCTCTGCAGGCCGTGGCGGCCAAGGTGGGGGACAGGGTTCTGGCCAGCGCAGTGGTGGCGGCGGCGGTGGTGCCGGTGGCCGCTCCGGCGGCGGCACCTCGCGTCCGCGCAGCCGCTGAACCTGGGGCGCACACCGCGCCCACAGCATGACAAATCGGCCCTACTGGGCCGATTTGTCTTTCACGCCTCCAGCCGACGGCGGAACACCAGCCGATCGGGCTCGGACACCGCGGCGTCGTACGCATAGCCTTCCACATCGAAACCCAACAGGTCAGCGGGCGTCTTGGCGCGGTGCGTGATGGCATAACGGGCCATCAGGCCGCGGGCGCGCTTGGCATGGAAGCTGATGATCTTCCATTTGCCGCCCTTCCAGTCCTCGAACACGCACTCCACGACGCGTGCTTTCAGCGCCTTGCGTTTGACCGACTTGAAATACTCTTGCGACGCCAGGTTGACGATGACGTTGTCGCCCTGCTCTGCCAGTTGCCGGTTCAGATGCTCGGCCAGCGTGTCGCCCCACCAGGCGTACAGGTCCTTGCCACGCGGGTTGGGCAGCTTCGTGCCCATCTCCAGGCGGTAAGGCTGCATCCAGTCCAGCGGCCTGAGGATGCCGTACAGGCCACTGAGGATGCCCACATGGGTCTGAGCCCAATCCAGATCGGGCTGCGACAGGCTGCCCGCATCCAGGCCTTCGTACACATCGCCGTTGAAGGCCAGCACCGCCTGCTTGCTGTTGTCGGCGGTGAAGGTGGGGCTCCAGGCGCCATAGCGGGCGACGTTCAGCGAGGCCAGCGCATCGCTCAGGTCCATCAAGGATGCAATCTGGGCGGGGGTATAGGGTTGCAGCACCTCGATCAACGCGGCAGACTCGTCAACGAACTGCGGCAAGGTGTGGCGCTTCGTGGTGGCCGGGGTGTCGTAATCGAGGCTCTTGGCCGGGGACAGCAGGAACAGCATCTTGGCAAAAATGGGTCAATGGGTGGCAAGCCGTTCTCACTATGACACAAACGCTTGAACTGACTGTCGGCGTCCGGCGAAAGGCCGCAGACAGCACAAAACACGTCAAGCCTCTTAAAATCCAGACTTTCCACTGCCGGCAGGCGGGCCTGGGTGCCCGGAATCAAGATGGCCATTTATCGGATCAAGGACAAGGCACCACAGATTCACCCCAGCGCTTATGTGGCCGAATCGGCAGATGTGATCGGTGAGGTGTTCCTGGCCGAGGGCAGCAGTGTGTGGTCGCATGTGACGCTGCGCGGCGACAACGAGCCCATCGTGGTGGGCATGAACTCCAATGTGCAGGAGTCTTCGGTGCTGCACACCGATTTCGGCTTCCCCCTCTCCATTGGCGCCAACGTCACCGTCGGGCATCAGGCCATGCTGCATGGCTGCACCATCGGCGACGGTTCGTTGATCGGCATCCAGGCCGTGGTGCTCAACGGCGCTGTCATTGGCAAGAACTGCCTGGTGGCCGCCGGCGCCCTGGTGACCGAAGGCAAGGTGTTTGAAGATGGCATGTTGATCATGGGCTCGCCCGCCAAGGCGGTGCGCCCCTTGAGCGAAGCCGATATCACCCGGATGCAGATGGGCACCGCCTTGTATGTGAGCAAATCGGCCCAATATCGGACCGACATGGTGCGAATCGACGCACCGAAAGAATGAGTTTTCATGAGTGAATTGCACAAGTTTCTGTTCGAAGGCCTGCCGGTGCGCGGCATGCTGGTACGCCTGACCGACGGGTGGCAAGAGCTGCTGCGTCGGCGCGAAACCGCAGGGCCGTTCGAAGCACCGCTGCGCCGCCTGCTGGGCGAGATGAGCGCGGCAGGTGTGCTGCTGCAATCCAACATCAAGTTCAACGGTGCGGTGGTGATGCAGATCTTCGGCGAAGGCCCCGTCAAACTGGCCGTCACCGAAGTGCAACCCGACCTGGCTTTCCGCACCACCGCCAAGCTGGTGGGCGAGCTGCCTGCCACCGACACCGGTCGCCTGCCTCTGGAGGTGATGGTCAACGTGAACGGTCGCGGGCGCTGTGCGATCACGCTCGACCCGAAGGACCGCCTGCCGGGTCAGACCCCTTATCAGGGCGTGGTGCCTCTCAATGACGAGCGCAACCACCCGCTGCACAGCCTGAGCGAGGTGCTGG
>JAGNPA010000141.1:1293-5714 GCA_017989885.1 Aquabacterium sp. | reverse complement strand
GGTACATCTTGGCCACGCGCCGCGCCGTGTCCTGCGTGTTGTGGTCACTGTCGGTGTCGATCACCAGACTGGACAGCACGCCACGCATCTTGCTCTCCACCTCGTCCAGCAGTGCTTCGAGCTCACCCGGTCGGATGAAATCGGCGATGTTGTCGTTGGCGTGAAAGCGCTTGCGGGCGGCCTTGATCCGCTCGCGGATTTTGAGCGACACCGGCACGCCTTCATCGTCAGAGGGGCGGGTCGGGGTGTCGGCGTCAAGGGCCGGGTCGGAGGGGCTGGGATGGGTCATGGCGTGTCCTGGGCTACGAGGTGCTCATACAGCAAGCAGGCATCGTAGCGCCCAAACCCGCACCCTGCTCACAGTGGGGTGGCGTCATCAGCCGTCACAAGGGGCTCCACCAAGCCGGATCAGCGTGCCTTGGTGCACGCTGCGTTCTGTGGCTGCTGGGCGCACAGGCGCCGTTTGTCGCCGTCCGGGCGGGCCGCGCGGGTGTGGGCGAACATCGCTTCCAGCAGCGCCACATCCGCATCCTGACCTCGCTTTGTCGCAGTCTGGCGGGGACGAGCCTCCGTGCGCACGGGGGGCGGGGAGGCTGGGGTCACGCGACGTGGCTCGGCCTGAGCGCCAGCGGTGGTCGGTGTTGGGGCCGGAGTGGGGGGCAGAGCCGTCGGCCGGGTGGCGGGTGCAGGTGTGGACTTGGCCATGGCCGAGTTGGCAGTGGCTGTGCTGCCCAGCGCTGCCAAGGGGGAGGCCGCCGCAACGGTGCCCAAGCCCGCGACCGCATCGGGGACGACCTCCTCGATCACAGCCGTTTGGGGTGCTTGCGTGCTCGGCAAGTTGGCCGTGGCAGAGGAAGCCGATGCCGTCACGCTGGCCGTGGTCGTTGCGATGGTTGCGGCCTGCGGAGGCACCGGGGTGGCGGCGGGCGCAGCGATCAAGGCACGGCGCGCCGCCTCAGGTGGCACCGCCGTACCGGCCTGAGAGTGACCTTGTGTGAGCACCATGGCAAAACCTGCCAGCAGGCCGATGATGCCCAGGCCCATCAGGGTCAGCAGCGCCTTGAACTGCCAACTGCTGCCACGTCCGCGCCGCGAGCGACCAGACGCCCGTTTGGAGGGGGGACGGCTGGCGGCGAGCGTCGATAGAATCCGCACGCGTTCGGCGGGCTCGTCCGCGTCGGGCTCCATGCCGGCAAACAGGCTGGGACGGTCGAGCGCAGGGTGAGCCTGCGGCCGCGAAGATTGAGTGTTGCGGGGCCATGTCAGGCCCTGGTCATGGCTCAAGCCTGACTCCCTGTAGTGTTTTATTGGAATGTGTGAACCCGCGCATTCTAGGGAGGCGGGCAGGGTCGCGAAAGGGCGAGTTCGCTGGCTGCAAAGACTGGTTACAAGAATGATGCAAACAGGGTGGGTGTTCGGCGCTTTCATGCTGGCCAGTGCGGTCTTGGCCTTGCTGGTGTTTCCGCATTGGCGCCAGGTCTTGGCGCTGAGTTGGCAACGCTGGTGGCAGCGGGGGCGCGCGCAAAGCCAGCGGGCCGGGCGGCACCTGGGCGCGCAGGCGCGGCAGGCGCCGATCCGTCTGTGGCACCAGACCGGCGCCAGCGTGCAGGGTGCCCGTCGCTGGTGGTGGCGTCGCTGGACCTGGGTGCTGGGCGGAGGCACGCTCCTGTCGCTGCCGGTGCTGCTCGCCTTGAGCTGGAGCCTGTGGGGCACGCGCACGCTGGAGGGCTTCGACGACCGCATCGACCCGCTCAACCCGCAGGTCGCGCACCTGCTGCAAGGCGAGCACCTGGTGCCGCCCCCGCCCTTGCCGCCCGAGGTCTTCCACACCGCCGAGGTCGAGGTCGTGCGTCCCTTGCTCGCCAGCGCCGATCGCCGTTGGGAGCAGATGGACCCGGCCTTCGTGCAGTTGCTGCTGCGGGCGTTCAAGATCATGAAAGAAGAGCATGGCTACGACATGGCCTTGCTCGAAGGCTGGCGCAGCCCCGAGCGCCAGACCCTGCTGGCCGCCAAGGGCGGGCATGTGACCAACGCCAGCGCCTGGCAGAGCTACCACCAGTGGGGCCTGGGCGCCGACTGCGCCTTCTACCGCGACGGCAAACTGGTCATCAGCGAGAAGGATCCCTGGGCCATGCGCGGCTACCAGCTCTATGGCGAGGTGGCCGAACGGCTGGGCCTGACCTGGGGCGGGCGCTGGCAGATGATGGACCTGGGCCACGTCGAGTGGCGCAAGCCCGGCGTGCGCGAGGCCATGCGGGCCGCCCGTTACCGCTGAGCGCACTTGACACAGACTGTCACAGCATCACCCCTCTAGCGGGGGGGCTGAGATGGGGCTGCGGCGCCTTAGACTGCGCCCGCGTCGGTACTTCCGGCCGCACACACAAAGAGATATCAGGGAGCGCACGGACCATGGGACGTCCATTCATTGTCTTGGGGGACAGCACCAGCCATGGTGGCACCGTGGTGGGGGCTTCGGGCAGCACGGACACGCATGGACGTCGCATTGCGCGGGTGGGCGACCAGGTCACCTGCCCCAAGAAGGGCCACGGCGGCACCACCGTGATCGTGAGTGGCGACCCCACCATGATCATCGACGGTCAGCCCGCAGCCCGCCATGGCGACAAGTGCGCCTGCGGCGCCACCCTCATCTCCGGACAGGCGGTTTCCACCGGCATCTGAGCCCTTGCGGGCTCTCCACACCGTCACAGGTGCTGCCGCGTGGCAGCACGGTCATCGAGCAGGCAGTCAGGGCATGGCCAGGATTTTGAAAGCGCTGGGTTTGGGGTTGGTGATCGCCACGATCGTGTGGCTGGTCACCCTCTGGCAATGGCAGAACGCCGAGCGCGACATCGGCATGAGCGACATCGTCGTGCAACTGATCGTGTTGCCGCTGCTGTTGACCCTGGGGCTGCTGGCCGCGCTGTGGGGTGTGCAGCGCTTGCGCACGCCGGTGGCGGCGCCTGCGACAGCGCCGTCGGCCGGGGAGGGCGCGGCAGACACCGCGCTGTCGGCCGAAGCCCAGGCGCAGCGTGATGCCTCGGCCTGGGTGCTGGCCGAAGCGGTCCACCTCCCCGTCGGGACCGACGCCGACACGGCCTGGTCCATCCTGCAAGCAGGCGGTGCGCGCCCCGATCTGGATGCTCACCTGCAAGACCTGGACGGACTGCCCGTGTTCACCGCCCGGGTGCCCGAGATCGAACTGGACGACTGGCTGCTGGCCCATGGCGAACTGAGCCATCCTGACGAGGGCGGGCTTCCGTCCGCGGTGCTGCGGGCCCTCGCCCTGATCGAGGCACCGCTGCACCAGGTGCTCGACGCCCTGACCAGCCTGCGCACCGACCTGACGGATGGCGACATGTCATCGGCCTCCGACGAAGCGCCGGCGTTCAACGACGCAGAGGCCTTTGGCAAGGCGCACCTGTCGGGCGTGGCACGGCCCATGGCGCTGGCCCAGCAGGCCTCCCGCGAGGCGCAGCGCCCGCGTGTCACCGTGAGGGTGCTGTGGCCGTCCCATTGGCAAGAAGCCGACCGCGAGGCGGCCACCGCCTGGCTGCAGTCCCAGTGCGGCACCTTGCTGGACTGGGTCGCCACCGTGCAAGCCCACGCGCCTGCGTGGCAGGCCACGCCCCTGGCTCAGGCCGAGAGCCTCTGGGCCGAGATCGACCAGACCCTGCTGCGCTGGGCCCGCGAGCCGCGCCCCGAATTGCTGCTCATCCTGGCGGTGGACAGTGCCATCGATGCCGACCGCATCGATCACCTGCAGTCCGTGGGTGAACTGTTCACGGCCCAGCACCAGACCGGACGCGTGCCCGGCGAGGGCGCTGCCGCCTTGCTGCTGGCTCACCCGCAATGGCCTCACCTGCGCGCGCAGATGCCGGAGGCCATGCGCCTGTGGCGCCCGGTCTGCGGTCGGCGTGACAAATCGGCCGATGTCGCCGGACGCATCGGTTGCACCACCTTGACGGCCGTGCTCACCGAAGTCCTGCAGCGCTCGACGCCCCCGCATGAGAGCCTGATGGTGGTGTCGGACGCCGATCACCGCGCCAGCCGCACCGGCGAGCTGTTCGAAGCCCTGCAAGGCGTGGCCCCTGAACTCGATCCCCTGCAGCAGGTCACCCGTGTGGGCGAGGCCTGCGGCGACCTGGGCGTGGCCCGTGCGCTCGTGCCCACGGCGCTGGCCTGTGCGGCCTTGCGGGCCAGCGATCAGGCCCAGCGTGTCGCTCTGGCCACCCATGTGCAGTCACCCCACGAACGCGTGGTGGTGGCCCTGTCCCCGATGCCACCCCAGCCCGCCGTCCTTGAGGCGGCGTGAACGACCTGGAAGTACCCATGCAAAGAATCTGGCGTTTTCTCCTTGATACCCGCACGCTGACTGTCATCGGCGTCGCGGCGCTGGCGGGCCTGCTGCTGCTGGGCGCCGA
>JAGNPA010000141.1:0-1193 GCA_017989885.1 Aquabacterium sp. | reverse complement strand
GTGCTGTTCACCAAGGCCGACCTGATCGCCGGCTTCGTCGACTTCTTCGAAGACCGCGAACGCAGCGAACGCGACAAGGTCTGGGGCGCGACCTTGCCGTACGACACCACCGGCCGGGGCGATGTGGTCGCCCAGTTCGAGCAGCAGTTCGATGTGCTGTACCAGGGCTTGAAAGACGCCTCCGTGGCGCGCATGTCCCTGCACCGCGGGGAGCAGTTGCCACCGGGCGTGCTGACCTTCCCGCTCGAATTTGCCGCCCTCAAGCCGGCACTGCGCACCTTCCTCAACACCCTGTTCGAGGACAACCCCTATCAGTTCCGACCCATCTTCCGCGGCTTCTACTTCACCAGCGCCGTGCAGGAAGGGCAGTCCACCAGCCGCGCCAGCGAGCGCGTGGCCGATCAGTTCGGGCTGCAGCTCCAGCCGGGTCCGGCGGCGGCCGTCTATTCGCAAAGCGGCTTCTTCCTCAAGGAGCTGTTCTCGCGCGTGATCTTTGCCGACCGCGATCTGGTCAAGCAGTACACCAGCCGTCACAAGCTGCGCCTGCGTTACGCGGCCTTCTTCGGCGGGCTGACCCTGGTGGGCGCCGTGCTGGCAGGCTGGACCTGGTCCTACATGGGCAACCGCCAGCTGGTGGCGCACGTGCAGGCCGATCTGCTCAAGGCCCAGCAGGTGCAGCACCAGCGTGTCGACCTGCAGTCGCGCCTGGAGGCGCTGGAGATCTTGCAGGACCGACTGGAGCAGATGCAGCGCTACCGCGCCGAGCGCCCCTGGTCGATTGGCCTGGGTCTGTACCAGGGCGACACGATTGAGGCCCGTTTGAAGGAAGAGTACTTCCATGGCCTGCAGGCCGTGATGCTCAAGCCGGCAGCCCAGTCCATCGCGGGCTACCTCACTGAGGTCAATGCGCGTGCTGCGGAACTGCGCCCGCTGCAGCGTACCGGCGAGCCGCCCGTGGTGACCGCAGCCGACACCGTCACCCCGCTGGCACCAGCGGGCGCCGCCTCAGGGGTGATGCTGGTCAGCACCCAGGCCGTGGCGAACGCCGCCACGTCCGTCGCACCGGGCACCACCGCGACGGGCGCCCCCTACACCCAGGCGTCCAGCACCAACGTCACCGAGGCCTACAACGCACTGAAGGCCTACCTGATGCTGGGTGACCGCAGCCGCCTGGAAGCCGGTCACATGAGCGA
>JAGNPA010000140.1 GCA_017989885.1 Aquabacterium sp. | reverse complement strand
GCCCAGGCTCGGCTTCGATCTGGCCGATGCGGCTGAGCACCAGGCCCAGCTCAGCCCCCAGTTGCGCGACACGCTCACGCTGCGCAGGCGGGGTGGTGAACAGCAACTCGTAGTCATCGCCGCCGGCGAGGATGCAGTCCAGGCGTTCATCGGGCGAACGCGTGGCGAGCCAGGGGCTCACGGGCAGCTCATCCAGGCACAGCGACACGCCCACGCGGCTGCGGCGCAGCACATGGCCCAGGTCGCCCAGCAGACCGTCCGACACGTCGATGGCGGCGGTGGCCAGACCGCGCAGGCCCACGCCCAGGGCCACGCGCGGGTCGGGGCGCTCCATGGCCAGGCGGGTGACTTCGAAGGCCTCGGTGCTCAGCCCCGGGTGCAGGCTGCCGCGAAAGGCCTCCAGCGCCAGACGCGCCTCACCCGGGAAGCCGCTCACCCACAGGTCGTCGCCGACCTGGGCGCCGCTGCGCAGCAAGGCCTGACCGGCGGGCACCTCGCCCATCACGGTGATGCCAATCGCCAGGGGCCCGGCCGTGGTGTCGCCACCGATCAGCTCGCAATCGTGTTCGTCGGCCAGGTCGAGCAGACCTCTGGCAAAGCCACGCAGCCACGCTTCGTCCACACGGGGCAAGGTCAGGGCCAGCGTGAACGCCACGGGGGCAGCGCCACAGGCCGCCAGGTCGGACAGGTTGACGGCCAAGGCCTTGTGACCCAGGCGCGCCGGGCTGACGGTGGACAGGAAATGGCGCCCCTCCACCAGCGTGTCGGTGGACACAGCCAGCTGCATCCCCGGCGCCGGCGCGATCACCGCGCAGTCATCGCCATTGCCCACCACCGCGCGGTGCGGGCCCTGGCCAGGTCGGCGCCAGAAATACGTTTCGATCAGATCAAATTCACCCAGGCTCATGGGTGCATTGTCGGGGATCGGAAGCCCATCTGACAGCCAGCCAAACGCACATCACACACGAACACGCCAGCGCCCGCCTCGACATTTGCAAGGCACCGCCAGGCCAAATCAGTCCGATGTTCCTAGAATAGACGCCTGCCGACACATCCGCCGGCCTTTCAAGGTGAACCAAAACATGACGACCCCTGAGCAAAAACGCGCTGAACTCAAAAAGGCAGCGCTGGAGTACCACGAGTTCCCTACCCCCGGAAAACTCGCCATCAGCGCCACCAAGCAACTCACCAACCAGCGCGACCTGGCGCTGGCCTACTCGCCCGGCGTGGCCGCGCCCTGCGAAGAAATCGTTGAGAACCCGGCGGCGGCTTTCAAGTACACCTCTCGCGGCAACCTGGTGGCCGTGATCACCAACGGCACCGCTGTGCTGGGCCTGGGTGACATCGGCCCGCTGGCCGCCAAGCCGGTGATGGAAGGCAAGGCCGTCCTGTTCAAGAAGTTCTCCGACATCGATGTGTTCGACATCGAGATCAACGAGAAAGACCCCGAAAAGCTGGTCGAGATCATCGCCTCGCTGGAGCCGACCTTCGGCGGCATCAACCTCGAAGACATCAAGGCGCCGGACTGCTTCTACATCGAGCGCAAGCTGCGCGAGCGCATGAAGATCCCCGTCTTCCACGACGACCAGCACGGCACCGCCATCGTGGTGGGTGCGGCCATCCTCAACGGCCTGAAGGTCGCGGGCAAGGACATCAAGCAGGTCAAGCTGGTCGCCTCGGGCGCCGGTGCCGCGGCCCTGGCCTGCCTGGGCCTGCTGGTCAAGCTGGGCTTTCCGCGTGAAAACATCTGGGTCACCGACCTGGCCGGCGTGGTCTACGAAGGCCGCACCGAACTGATGGACGAAGACAAGGCCTTCTTTGCCCAGAAGACCGATTTGCGCAAGCTGTCCGAAGTCATCGACGGCGCCGACATCTTCCTGGGCCTGTCGGCCGGCGGCGTGCTCAAGTCCGACATGGTCGCCCGCATGGCCGCGCGCCCGATCATCTTCGCGCTGGCCAACCCCAACCCCGAGATCCTGCCCGAAGACGTCAAGGCCGTGCGCGACGACGCCATCATGGCCACCGGCCGTTCGGACTACCCGAACCAGGTCAACAACGTCCTGTGCTTCCCCTACATCTTCCGGGGCGCGCTGGACTCGGGCGCGACCACCATCACCACCGAGATGGAGATCGCCGCCGTTCACGCGATCGCCGAGCTGGCACGCGCCGAGCAGAGCGATGTGATCGCGGCCGCCTATGCCGGCGAGAACCTGAGCTTCGGTCCGGAATACCTGATCCCCAAGCCCTTTGACCCGCGCCTGATGATGAAGATCGCGCCGGCGGTGGCCCTGGCGGCGGCCGAATCGGGCGTGGCGTCGCGCCCGGTGACCGACTTTGTGGCCTATGGCGAGAAGCTGCAAAGCTTCGTGTACGCCTCGGGCACCACGATGAAGCCGATCTTCAGCGTGGCCAAGCGCGCCAAGAACAAGCGCATTGCCTACGCCGAGGGCGAGAACGAAGGCGTGCTGCGCGCCGCCCAGATCGTCATCGACGAGAACATCGCGCGCCCCACGCTGGTGGGCCGTCCGGAGGTCATTGCCCAGCGCATCGAGCAATACGGCCTGCGCATGAAGGCGGGCGTGGACTACGACGCCGTCAGCGTCGAGAACGACCCGCGCTACCGTGACTTCTGGCAGACCTACCACCAGCTGACCGAGCGCAAGGGCGTGACCCAGCAGATGGCCAAGATCGAGATGCGCCGCCGCCTGACGCTGATCAGCTCGATGTTGCTGCACAAGGGCGAGGTCGATGGCCTGATCTGCGGCACCTGGGGCAACACCGCCCTGCACCTGTACTACATCGACCAGGTGATCGGCAAGCGCCCGGGCGTCAAGACCTACGCCGCCATGACCGGCCTGATTCTGCCGGGTCGCACCGTCAACATCCTGGACACGCACATCAACTACGACCCCACGGCCGAGCAGCTGGCGGAGATCACGGTGATGGCAGCCGAGGAGATGATGCGCTTCGGTCAGCGTCCGAAGGCCGCCCTGCTGTCGCACTCTAACTTCGGTTCAAGCGACCAGCCCTCGGCGGTGAAGATGCGCCAGGCCCTGGCCCTGATCCAGCAGCAGGCGCCCTGGCTGGAGATCGACGGCGAGATGCACGGCGACACCGCGCTGGACGAGCCCTATCGCCAAAAGCTCATGCCGCGCAGCACCCTCACCGGTGAAGCCAACCTGCTGGTGTGCCCGAACGTGGATGCGGCCAACATCGCCTACAACCTGCTCAAGGTCGCGGCCGGCAACAACATCGCGCTGGGCCCGGTCCTGCTGGGTGCGGCCAAGCCGGTGTGCATCCTCACGCCCTCGGCCACGGTGCGCCGCATCGTCAACATGACCGCCATGACGGTGGCCGATGCCAACGCCACGCGCTGAGTCCACGCCATGACGTGAAAAAACGGCTTGGGCTTATAGCACAGGCTGTCAACCCCCCGTCAAAAGGCCCCGGTTGCCCGCTTTTCAGGGGCTCGGGGCCTTGAGCTTTTGGGGGGTTTTCTATAGCATGAGGTTCTTTCATGTAGAGCTGTTGTGCTGAGTGCAAAACCCTTCACGACCCGGCTGTCAGGCCCCGCACGGCTGACATCGCGGTCTGCGGCTTTTCTGGCTGGACTGGTACTGGGTGTCGCTGCCCACTGGATGCCCCTGGAGGTCCAGGCGCGGCGTGCCACGCCAACAGACACGACGGCCGTTGAAGCGGTGGTGCCTTTGTCGGACTTGCCGGTTCAAGCGCAAGTCGTCCACCGACGCATCCTGGCAGGCGGCCCGTTCCGCTACACCCAGGACGGCACGGTGTTCGGCAACCGTGAGCGCCACCTGCCCCGCCAGACGCGCGGCTTCTACCGTGAATACACCGTGCCCACCCCAGGCGTGCGCCATCGCGGAGCGCGACGCATCGTTTGTGGTGGTAAGGAAATGCGTCAACCTGAAACTTGTTTCTATACCGGGGATCACTACAACAGCTTTCAACGTATCGACCCCCGGCACTGACCCGCCCGGTTCCTCTTCGCTCTTTTTTCTTTGACCCTCAACTCAGCCCACCAGCCCAGCGAGCCCCCTCCTTGTGCTGAAGGCCCCAAGCGATCATGTTGTTGCAATCCGTTCGACCCAACATCGTTCAAGCCATCCGCGCGTTTCGCCCGGAAGAACTGCAACAGGCAGCCCATGCGGTTGGCCACCACTTCCTGTACACGAACCTGAGCGCCGCTCAGGACAAACAGGCTGTGCTGGACATCATTGCTCGCGACTTCCTGTTTCCGGATCACTTCGGCAAGAACCTGGACGCCCTGTACGACTGCATGACCGACCTCGTCCACAAGTCGGGTCCGCAGCCTGGCTTCGTCGTCGTGCTCGAACTCATCCCCGGTGACACCGCCTGCGACCGCGAAACCCGCGAGCAGTTGCTGGACGCCTTCCGCGATGCGGCCGACTTCTGGAGCGAGCGCAAGATCCCCTTCCGCGTGTTCTATTCCATGGCCGTCTCCGGCAAGGAATCGGCCAGCAACTGGGACAAGGCCGACGTGGCGCAAAACGACCCCAACGTGAAGCCCGTGAAGGTCTCCAAGAACGCCACGCCCACCATCGTGATGAACCTGCCGCCCATGAGCAGCGTGTTCGACACCGCCGCACTGCTGAACGCCGCCTGATGCCCTGACCGCAGGCCCCGAGCCTGCTGCCATCGCCTCATGTCAAAGGGCCCCTCCTCACGGATGGGGCCCTTTTGCGTTTCAGGCGGGGTTCAAGGCAGGTCCCGCGCCTCGGCAGGGGCCGACACCACGCGCGGTCCGATCGTGTCGCCCAGACGCCGCTGCAGGGCCAGCGGCTGGCGGTGCAGCACATGGCCATAGACCGTGGCGTTGGCCAGCACCTTCTTGACGTAGTCGCGGGTTTCGGCAAAGGGCACGTTCTCGGCCCAGGCGGCGGCTTCGACCGTGCGGCCCTCGCGCCAGCGGCGCGGGCGCCCCGGACCGGCGTTGTAGGCGGCGGCGGCCATGGCCTGCGTGCCCTCGAAGTCGTCGAGCACCAGCTTGAGGTAGCCCGCGCCGATGCGCAGGTTGGTCGCACGGTCGGTGAGCAGCTCAGGGCTGTAGGGGATGCCCAGCTTGCGGGCGGTCCAGCTCGCGGTGGCCGGCATCACCTGCATCAGGCCCGAGGCGCCCACCGACGAGCGCGCGGCCACCAGGAAACGCGATTCCTGACGGATCAGCCCGTACATGTAGGCGGCATCCAGCCCCACCTCGGCGGCGGCGGCCAGCACCTCGTCGTGGAAGGGCGTCGGGTAGCGCTGCGCCAGGCTCACCACCTGGCGGGTGCGCTCGCTGGTGTTGATGCAGCGGTCCCAGATTTCGCGGCGGCAAGCCACCTCGGCCACCGCCAGCAGTTCACGGTCGCTCAGCCCGCCGGGTCGGGTGCGGGACAGGGTGAAGTTCCACTCCCGGACCGCCTCGGAGCGCCAGCCCAGCGCCAGCAGGCGCAGGGACCGGTCGATGCCGGGCTCCACCTCGGCGGCCACCAGTTCAGACTCGCTGATCGGCGCAGGCGCCGGCGGCGGCGCGGGCGGGCGGCCCTGCAGGGCCTCGGACGCCAGTTGACCGTAGAAGGTCAGCGGGTCAGCCACCTGGACCAGCCGCTCACGCGCCTGCTGCCGCAGCGCCGTCGCCTGAGCCGGCGAGGTCGCTGCACGGGCCTGCAGGGCGCGCGCCTGCCAGTACAGCCAGGTGGGGTCGTTGCGCTGGGCCG
>JAGNPA010000139.1 GCA_017989885.1 Aquabacterium sp. | reverse complement strand
GCATCAAAACCGCCGCTCTCTTTCAAACCCGAGGCCATGACCCAGACCAGCACGGGCGCGCCGACCACGCCCAGCACGCAAGTGATCGCCAGGGCCACGAACAAGACGGTGCCCACGGCATTGACCAGATCGTGGGTGGCCTGGTCGCCTTGCTGGGTACGGCTTTCGGCCAGGATGGGCACAAAGGCCTGCGAGAAGGCGCCCTCGGCAAACAGGCGGCGCAGCAGATTGGGAATGCGGAACGCCACGTTGAAGGCGTCGGTGGTGGCGCTGGCCCCGAAGGCCGCGGCGATCAGCAGCTCCCGAACCAGACCGGTGATGCGTGACGCCAGGGTCAGCAGGGAAACGATGGACGCGGATTTGAGCAGACTCATCGCGGCATTATAGGAAGGCGCTCACCCCGCCCCGGCCTTGACGCTGGACGAATGCGCCTGCGTCTGTTATGATGTTCGGCTTTCCAACCAACTTTGCCCTCGTGGGGTGCGAATTGGCCTGAGGCGGTGCTTTTTTTCCAAGCGCTGTGTCGGCCAGGCATCTACAGGGCCTGCACATCATGGCATCTGCATCCAAGGTCAAAAAGACCGTCCGTATCGCCTCCGGTCGCAAGCGCGTCCGTCAAGACGTCAAGCTGAACGCTGCGAACACCTCGCTGCGTTCCAAGTTCCGCACCGCCGTCAAGAGCGTGCTGAAGGCTGTGGCCACCGGCGACAAGGCCAAGGCTTCCGAAGCTTTCAAGACCGCTCAAAGCGTGATCGACTCGATCGCCGACAAGCGCATCTTCCACAAGAACAAGGCCGCTCGTTACAAGAGCCGTCTGTCTGCCAAGGTCAAGGCCCTGTCGGCCTGATCCGGTCACCCGGACGTCAGGTCCTTGACCTGACAGACCTCGCTGGCCCCGGTCAGCCTGCAACGCCCGATGCTCGCATCGGGCGTTTTGTTTTGTGCCGAACAGTTCTCAGTTGGCGCGGCAAATTGCACATGACGGATTGACGTCACAATTCAGAATCCCGGACACTGCTGTAATGTGGCGATCCGTCACCGTCATCGCTGCGCAGTTGTTCGCGGCACCGATGATCTCGATCAGCCCCGCCCTGTTGTTCGCCTCCACCTGCCCGGACGCCCATGAACCAACTCAAAATCTCCACCCGCATCCTGCTGATGCTGAGTGTGCTGGCCACCTTGCTCATTTTCATCGGCCTGCTGGGACTGTACGGGATGAGCCAGACCAACGAGCGCATGCGGTCCATTTACGAAGACCGTGCCGTGCCCCTCAAGCAGTTGGGTGACATCAACTACCTGGCCAACCGCAACCGCATCCTGGTGATGGACATGATGCTCGTACTCGCCCGGGAAGGCGAGCAGAGCCAGTTGGACAATCGTTACAGCGAACTTCAGAAAAACCAGGTGGAGCTCCTGGCGATCTGGAAGGCCTACAAGGTCACCAAGATGACGCCGCAAGAAGCCCAGTTGGCCACCGAGATGGAGAAGATCGGGCTGGCTTATACGATAAAGGCCCAATTGCCCACGGCCAAAGCCTTGGCAGCCCGCGACCTGGCCACAGGAAGCGGCCTGTATGAAAGCCAGATCAGCCCGCAGGCCCCGGCTTTCCAGAAAGCCATCAACGCCTTGAAAGTCCTCCAGACCGAGATCGCTGCAGAGGAATACCAGGCTGCTCGGAACTTCTACGATGGGCAGCTGGTGCTGTCCATCGGCTCGATCGTGCTGGGCTTGGCCGCCGCCGCCGTGCTGGGCTGGGCGCTGCAGCAAGGTATCCGCAACTCGCTGAAGGAGGCCATGGCTGCGGCACATGCAGTGGCCTCGGGCGACCTGACCCATCGCATCCAGGTGCTGGGGCGGGACGAGATCTCCGAGCTGCTGCGTGAGTTGACAAAGATGCAGGCGTCGCTGAGCGATGTGGTGCAGCGGGTTCGCGGCGGCGCCGAGTCGGTCTCCACCGCGTCTGCCGAGATCGCGCAGGGCAACCAGGACCTGAGCTCGCGCACCGAAAGCCAGGCCAGCGCGCTGGAGGAAACGGCGGCCTCGATGGAGCAGTTGAGCTCCACCGTGCAACAGAACGCCGACAACGCCCGCCAGGCCAACCAGTTGGCCAGCAACGCCGCCAGCGTGGCCGTGCAAGGCGGCGAAGTGGTCGGCCAGGTGGTCGAGACGATGCGAGGCATCAGCGAGAGCTCACGTCAGATTGCCGAGATCATCAATGTCATCGACGGCATCGCCTTCCAGACCAACATCCTGGCCTTGAACGCGGCGGTGGAAGCAGCGCGCGCGGGTGAACAGGGTCGCGGTTTTGCCGTGGTGGCCAGCGAGGTGCGCAACCTGGCGCAGCGCAGTGCCGAAGCCGCCAAGGAGATCAAGCAACTGATCACGGACAGCGTCTCGCGTGTGGAACAGGGCACGGGCCAGGTGGACCAGGCCGGCGCCACCATGAACGAGATTGTCAACAGCATCCGCCGCGTGTCGGACATCGTGGCCGAGATCAGTGCGGCCTCGACCGAGCAGAGTGCCGGGGTGTCGCAGGTGGGTGAGGCGGTCATGCAACTGGACCAGACCACACAACAGAACGCGGCCATGGTCGAGGAGATGTCCGCCGCCGCCAGCAGCCTGCGCAGCCAGGCCCAGGACCTGGTGCAGACCGTCGCCGCTTTCAAGGTGAACGGTCACCAGGCGTCCGCCGCAGCCCCCGCAGTTTCACGTGCCGCACCCGCCGCGTCACGTCCCGCAGCGCCTGCGCTCAAACCGGCGCCCCGCATGGCACGCACACCCGCCGCGACCAGCACCCCACGCCCGCAGCAGCAGACACGCACCGCCCCGGCCGCGTTCACACCCAAACCAGCCCCCGCAACGAAACAGCCGACCAGCCCAGCAGGCGAGGACGACGACTGGACGTCGTTCTGAGCGCGTCTGGATGCAAAAAAGCCCGCTCTAGGCGGGCTTTTTGTCGGGTGGACTGGACACCGTGCCAGCCGGGTCCAACAGGCAGGCTTCGACCACCTGCAGGCCATTGTCCTTGGCGAAGTTCATCACGAAGTCCCAGGCCATGGGCTCGAGCGATCGCAAGGCTTCGTTGACCACCACGCATTTGATGTTGCCCAAGGTGGTGGGCACGCAGTAGGGGGAGTAGCCGATGTGGGCCCCCTGACCCTGTGCGGCGCCGCCAGGGCGGAAGCTGGACATCACGCCGGCCAAGCGCTCGGCCCAGTCACTGGGGCGAAAGGCGCGTCCGTTCTGGGTGATGCCCTGGATGAAGAATTCGCGCGGCGGGGAGGATGGGGAAGAAGGTGGGAACGTCGACACGGTAGCGCTTCCGACGGCTGCTCAATGGGTGAATTGACAGAAAAAAGAGCGGCCACCAGATTGTGTCCGGCAGCCACGACCACAAGGCGCAGGACTGGGCGGGTAGCCGGGCACTGCGCCTTGACACAGGAGACGTCCGAAACGAGCGTTTCCGTACATGACAGGTTCCCATTGTCCTAGACGCGGGCCCGGGCCGCAAGCCCGAGACCCCGAATCCTCACCCGGCGAGTGGGGCTCACGCGCGGACCCACATGTCCAAAGCGGCGCCTTTTACATAGAATGTCCCTTGGCGCAGTGCCTGCTGCGCCATTTTTCTTTCCTGATGTGAGACCCAAGCCATGAACGCCCCCGTGTCGATGCCCCATGTGATGCCCACTTACGGCCGCCTGCCCATTGCCCTGTCGCATGGCGAAGGCGCCTACGTCTGGGACACCGAGGGCCGACGCTATCTGGACGGGCTGTCAGGCATCGCGGTCAACACGCTGGGCCACAACCACCCGAAGTTGGTCGCCGCGCTGCAGGATCAGGTCACCAAGATGATCCACAGCTGCAACTACTACCAGGTGCCGCTGCAGGAAGAGCTGGCCCGCCTGCTGGTGGAGCGCTCGGGCCTGACCAATGCGTTCTTCTGCAACTCGGGGCTGGAAGCCAACGAGGCCGCGCTGAAGATCGCCCGCAAGTTCGGCCATGACAAAGGCATTCACCGTGCCGAGGTGATCGTGTGTGAGCGCGCCTTCCACGGCCGCTCGATCGCGACCCTGTCGGCCACGGGCAACCCCAAGATCCATGCCGGCTTCGAGCCGCTGGTGGAGGGCTTCGTGCGCGTGCCGTTCAACGACATCGCGGCGCTGGAAGAGACCGTCGCCACGCACCCGAATGTGACGGCCATCTTCATGGAAACCATCCAGGGTGAAGGCGGCATCACGCCAGCGCGCATCGACTACCTGCAGGCGGCCCGCCGTGTGTGTGACGACAAAGGCATCTTGCTGATGCTCGACGAGGTGCAGTGCGGCATGGGCCGCACCGGCAAGTGGTTTGCCTATCAGTGGGCTGGCATCCAACCGGACGTGATGCCGCTGGCCAAGGGTCTGGGCTCGGGCGTGCCGATCGGCGCGGTGGTGTGCGGCCCCAAGGCGGCCAACGTGCTGCAAGCTGGCAACCATGGCACGACCTTTGGCGGCAACCCGCTGGCCATGCGCGCGGGCGTCACCACCATCCAGGTGATGGAAGAAGAACAGCTGCTGTCTCAGGCTGACCATGTGGGCAAGCACCTGATGGCGGCCTTGAAGCACGAGTTGGGCGACGTCAAGGGGGTGAAGGAAATCCGCGGCGAGGGCTTGATGATCGGCGTGGAACTGGATCGCCCTTGCGGCGTGATCCTGACCCGCGCCATGGAAGCCGGCCTGCTGCTGAGCGTGACCGCCGACACGGTGGTGCGCTTGCTGCCGCCGCTGATCTTCACCACCGAACAAGCCGACGATCTGGTTGCCATCCTGGCGCCCATCGTGCGTCAATTCCTGTCTGAAAGCGTGGCATGACCATGAAGCCCGGATTGAGTCTGATCAAGCATTACCTGCAGTTCAAGGACCTGCGCTCGCAAGAGTACGCCTACCTGTTCGAGCGCGCGGCCATCATCAAAAAGCGCTTCAAGAACTACGAGAAGTACAACCCGCTGGCCGACCGCACGCTGGCGATGATCTTCGAGAAGGCCTCGACGCGCACCCGCGTGAGTTTTGAGGCGGGCATGTACCAGATGGGCGGCTCGGTGGTGCACCTGACCACCGACGGCAGCCAGTTGGGCCGCAGCGAGCCGATCGAGGACAGCGCCCGGGTGATCTCGCGCATGGTCGACATCGTGATGATCCGCACCTACGAGCAGGCCAAGCTGGTGAAGTTTGCGGCGAACTCGCGCGTGCCGGTCATCAACGGCCTGACCAACGAGTACCACCCCTGCCAGATCCTGGCCGACATCTTCACCTACATCGAGCACCGGGGTTCGATCGAGGGCAAGGTGGTCGCCTGGGTGGGCGACGGCAACAACATGGCCAACACCTGGCTGCAGGCCGCCGAGATTCTGGGCTTCACGGTGCATGTGAGCACGCCCAGCGGCTACGAGATCGACCCGGACGTCGCGGGCATCCAGTCCACCGACTGCTACAAGGTGTTCAAGGACCCGATGGACGCCTGTCGTGGCGCCGATCTGGTGACCACCGATGTGTGGACCTCGATGGGCTACGAGGCCGAGAACGAAGCGCGCATGAAGGCCTTTGCCGACTGGTGCGTGGACACCGAGATGATGGCGGTGGCCAAGCCCAATGCGCTGTTCATGCACTGCCTGCCCGCCCACCGCGGTGAAGAGGTCGAGGCCGATGTGATCGATGGCCCGCAGTCGGTCGTGTGGGACGAGGCCGAGAACCGCATGCATGTGCAAAAGGC
>JAGNPA010000138.1 GCA_017989885.1 Aquabacterium sp. | reverse complement strand
ACAGGTCTGGCTGGAGCAGGCCGTCCCCAAGATCCGCGTCTTCTATGAGCAGGCTTTGGAAGGTTTCTCGAACAGTGACCTCACGCACACGGTGCACTACCTGCTCAAACTGCTGGACAACATGAAACAGATCGATGCCGAGCAAGGTCACGCTTCGGTGGACGAAGGTGACACGCCGATGGACACGGAACATCACGTGTGACGACCGGCGGCATCGCGCGTAAACCCGAGCGAACGCCCCCCCGCAAACCTGGGGTGGTGGCACGCAAGATGTTCCCTTTCCGTGCGGAAGTTCCGCGCTGACCCCAGCATAACGATGCCCGTTAGACCCGTAAAGTGAAGTCACGCCACCAAGGTCTTTGTTGGGTGGCGAAGTCCACTCACAACAACCTTTCAAGGAATCTTCATGCGTACACTGAACCAACAAGAAATCGCCGCTGTCAACGGTGGCCTGTCCTTCGGTCAAGTCATCGACGCCATCAATGGCAAGCCGGCCACCGGCCTGTTCGTGTCGTCCACCGACAAGACGATCACCGCCGTGATCGCCGCCCTGTCGCCTTACATCAAGCCCCTGATCGAAAACGCGATCAACAAGCTGATCAGCTCGATCTACAAGCCGAAGGCCGCCTAAGGTCCTTCCCTCCGGTGAGACAGGCCCTCGCGGCCTGTCCATCTGCTGGCCGCATTTGCGGCCTTTTTGTCATGGGTTCGGGAGTGTGATCGGCATGCCGCCTTTGCAGTTGTGGGCGCACCGCGTGCGAGGGCTTTGGCCCTGTGTGGGATGGTTGACCCTGATGGCCGGGAGCGGGAGCGCGGCGCTGGCCCAGCCCGCGGACCCGACCGCCTTGAAGTGGGCCTTCACCCTCAGCGCCCCCCTGCCCGCGCCGGGCACCCAGGCCGACACGGCGCCAGACGCCAACCTGCCTCGCGCCACCCCCTGGTCGGCCCTGCTCGACGCGGCGCAACAGCAGGCCGCCGCCAACCGCGTGGCCGATGCCAATGTGGGCGCCGCCCAGGCGCTCGAACAGCAGGCTCGGGCCATGGCGTGGATGCCCCGCGTCGAGCTCAGTGGCAGCCGCAGCACCCAGAAGCAGACCTACAACGGCATGGACAGCCGCACGCCGGCGTCGGCCCTCACCCTCAGCACCACCCTGCCCTTGTGGCGCGCCGCCGAACGCGCCAGCGTGAACGCCCAGGAGGCCCTGACCGAGCAGTCGCGCTGGCAGGCCCGCGCCCAGCGCACCACCGTCGCCCGCGAACTGAGCCAGGCCTACGTCGCCGCGGCCGAAGCGGCGGAGCAGGGCCGACTGGCCGAAGCCCAACTCGCCTTGCTGGAGTCGCAACTGCACATCAACGAACGGCGCCTGCAAGCGGGCGTGGGCACGGTGCTCGACCGGCTCGAAACCCTCACCCGCATCGACGAGGTGCGCGCCAACATCCGCGAGTGGCGCATGCGCGCGGCCACCCAGCGCCTGACCGTGGCCCGCCTGAGTGGTGACGCCGACGCGCGCACCGCCGCCGGTTTGAGTGCGCAGCCCATCCCCCTGCCCGACCAGCTGCCGCCCCTGCCCGAGGCCCTGAGCCTGGCCGTGCAGGTCAACCCGCAATGGCAGGATGCACAGGCCGGCATTGCCGCGGCCCGTGCCACCAGCGCAGCCCGAGACGCCGAAGCCTGGCAACCCACGCTGGACGCCGTCGCCTCGGCCAGCCGCACGCGCCAGACCCAGCGCTTCGAGGGCCTCACCGAGCGGCAGAACGTCAGCACCCAGGCCGTCGGGGTGCAGTTCAACTGGCCCTTGTTCAGCGGCGGCTACCACCAAGGTCGCGTCCAGGAGTCGGTGGCGCTGCTCACGCGCGCGCAGGCGCAGAGCGACCACATCGAAGCCGAGATCCAGACCCGCTTGCGCGACGCCTACCAGCGCCTCAATCAGGCCCAGGCGGTCATCACCGCCCAGCAAGCGGTCGCCCGCACCGCCACCGCCACGCACGAGGCCGTGCACAAGGCCTTCGTCGCGGGCTTGCGCACCAACCTCGACCTGCTCAACGCCCAACAGCAGATCTACACCGCGCGCCAGAACCTGGTGGCCGCGCGCATCACCGCCTTGAGCGCCCACCTTGACATCCTGGCACTGCTCGACCGCCTCGACCCCACGCACGCGGCCCAACTCACCCCCCAACTCGATCCCCAGGCCATGACGGAGCCCACACCATGAGCCAGCGCCCCCATGACCTGTTTCGCCAGGAAGCCCTGGCCGCGCGCGCCGACAACAGCGCCGGCCCGGCCCTGCGCATCCGCCCGGTCGGTGCCACGCGCCTGACCGTCTTCTTCGCCGCCATGGCGGTGCTCGTCATCTTGCTGTTGATCTTTGGCTCGTACACCAAGAAAGAGCGCGTGCAGGGCGCCATCCAGGCGCGTGATGGCGTCGCCCAGGTCGTGCCCATGGAAGCAGGACTGATCCAGCGCGTACTGGTCCAGGACGGGCAGCACGTCAAGGCCGGTCAGCCCCTGGTGGCCTTGACCCACGACCGCCAGACCGACGCCGGCAGCACCCACGCCCTGCTCAGCACCAACCTGCAAGGGCAGCGCCAGCAGGTGCAGGCGCAGACCGAGGCCCAGCAACGGGCCAAACAGGCCGCCTTGGCCGCGCTCGACCAGCGCATCGCGCAAGGACAACGCAACGCCGACTCGGTGGCCCAGGAGATCCAGCTGCAAAGCCAGCAGGTGGCGTCCTCACGCAAGCTGCTGGCGCAGCTCAAACCCCTGCTGGCCGAGCGCATCGTCTCCGAGCTGCAGTACGAGCAGCAGCACCAGACCCTGCTGGACCAGACGGCGCGCCTGCACACCCTGGAGCGCCAGCGCAGCGCCGCCTTGGCCGATGTGGCCCAGGCGCGCGAAGACCGCGCGCGGGTGAGCGCCGAACACGCCGTCACCCAAGCCACCCTCGACCGCGACCTGCTGAACCTGCGACAAGAAGAGGTGCAACGCCTGAGCAGCCGCCAGACCTTGCTCACCGCTCCCTTCGACGGCACGGTGACGAGCCTGGTGGTCACGCCCGGCCAGAGCGTGCCCTCCGGCGCCAGCCTGGCCGCCATCGTGCCCGACCACTCCCCCATGACCGCCGTGCTGTACGTCCCCAGCACGGCCATCGGCTTTGTCGAAGCGGGCCAGCGCGTGCGCGTCAGCTACGACGCCTTTCCCTACCAGCGCTTTGGCCAGTACCACGGCGTGGTGCACAGCGTGTCGCAAACCGACGTGCCCATGGCCGCCAACCCGGACAAGCAAGACCGCCGCGCCTACTTTCTGGTGCGCGTCCAGCTCGACAAGTCCAGCGTGAAGGCCTACGACGCCGAAATCCCGCTGCGCTCCGGCCTCACGCTGACGGCCGACATCGAGATCGACCGCCGCAGCCTGATTCGCTGGATGCTCGACCCGCTGTTCGCCTTCACCGGCAAGCTGTGAACCCCACCCCTGACGCGACCCCTCGTCCGAGACCCGCATGAACCTGCTTTCCCTGTGGCCCCGTCGGCGCGTGCCGATGATCTTGCAATCCGAAGCGGCGGAATGTGGCCTGGCCTGTCTGGCCATGGTCGCCAGCGCCCACGGCCACGACACCGATCTGCTGACCCTGCGTCGCCGCTTCGAAATGTCCTCGCGCGGCGCCACGCTGGGCCGCCTGATGCAGATCGCCGACCAGATGGGTCTGGCCAACCGCGCGCTGCGCCTGGAGCTCGAAGAGCTGCCGCAGCTGCAGGTGCCCTGCATCCTGCATTGGGATCTGAACCACTTTGTGGTGCTGGTGCGCGCCGATGCCAAACGCATCACCGTGCTCGACCCGGCGGTGGGCGAGCGCACCCTGACGCTCAAGGAAGCGAGCCCGCATTTCACCGGCGTGGCGCTGGAGCTGGCCCCCACCCAGACCTTCGAGAAGAAGACCGAGAAGACGCCTTTTGATCTGCGCGTGCTGTTTGCAGGCCAGCAAGGCCTGTGGCGCGCGTTCGGGCAGATGGCGGCCTTGTCCCTCGTGCTGGAGACCTTCAGCATCCTGATGCCCATGCTCAGCCAGTGGGTGATCGACGATGTGGTCGTGACGCGCGACACCCCGCTGCTGGCCGTGCTGTGCATCGCCATGTTCCTGCTGGCCTTCATGGCCTTGTGCACGCGCCTGCTGCGTGGCTGGATCGTGCTGGGTGCCAGCCTGTCGTGGAAGATCTCGTCGAGCACCAACGTCTTTCGCTACCTGCTCAAGCTGCCGCTGTCCTACTTCGACAAGCGCCACACCGGCGACGTGATGTCGCGCTTCGCCTCGGTTGGCCACATCCAGGACACCATCACCACCAACCTGATCGAGACCGTGCTCGATGGCGTCGTCAGCCTGATCACCCTGGGCCTGATGTTCATGTACAGCCCCATGCTGGCAGGCATCGTGCTGGCGGTGGCCGTGCTGCAGGCGCTGGTGCGCTTTGCAGTGTTCAAGCCTTATCGGCAAGCGGCCGAGGAGCTGATCGTGCGCGACGCCACGATCCAGACCTTCTTGCTGGAAAGCCTGCGCGGCATCTCGGCCATCAAGTTCTTTGCCCGCCCCAACTGGCGTGTGGGCGGCTGGATGAACCAGCAGGCCTCGATGGTCAACGCCCAGGTCAAGCAAGAGCGCATCGGCATCCTCTACCAGTTCATCAACGGCACCATCAGCGCCGTCGAAGGCGGCCTGGTGCTCTACCTGGCGGGCACCCTGATCATCGAAGAGAAGTTCACCATCGGCATGCTGGTGGCCTTCCTGGCCTACAAGGGGCAGTTCCTTCAACGCGCCAGCGAGCTGCTGGAGCGGGTCATCAACCTGCGCCTGCTCAAGCTGCAAGGCGAGCGCCTGGCCGACATCGTACTGACCGAACCGGAGGCCTCGTCGCCCGCGCAGGCCGCCGCCGCGCTGCAGTCGGATGCGCCGATGACGCTGGAGATGCGCAACGTCACCTTCCGCTATGCCGCCGGCGAAGAGCCGGTGTTCCACGACCTCAGCCTGACCTTGCGCACCGGCCAGGCCGTGGCCATCGTGGGCCCGTCTGGCTGTGGCAAATCGACGCTGCTCAAGGTGCTGTCCGGTCAGGTCATCCCGGAAGCCGGCGAGGTGCTGCTCAATGGCGTGCCCATCCAGCGCCTGGGCTCGGAAGCCTTCCGCTCGGTGCTGGGCACCGTCTTCCAGGACGATCAGCTGTTCTCGTGCTCGATCTACGACAACATCGCCATGAACGACCACGAGGCGAGCCACGAGAAGGTGGAAGCGGCGGCCAAGCTGGCCTGCATCCACGACGACATCGAGCGCATGCCCATGGGCTACCAGACGCTGGTCGGTGGCATGGGTGCCACCCTGTCAGGCGGGCAGAAACAGCGTCTGCTGCTGGCGCGCGCCTTGTACAAACAACCCCGCTTCCTGCTGCTCGACGAGTACACCAGCCACCTCGACTTCGACACCGAAGCCCAGGTGCAGCACGCCATCAACGCCCTGGGCTGCGGCCGCTTCATCATCACACACCGCGAACACAGCCTGAGCGAGGGCGACGAGATCTGGCGCCTGCAAGCCGGCCAGCTGGTGCGCGCCGGGTGAGGCCACGCGTCCGCGTCGGCGCGCCCGCTCAGCGGCGCGGTGCGGGCAGGCCGCGCTCCAGCCGGTCTTCCAGCTCGCCCAGGCTGGCCGCCAGCGAATTGCCGGTCTGCTCGGTGAAGGTCTGTGACGCCTGCTCCAGCTCTGCGATGCG
>JAGNPA010000137.1 GCA_017989885.1 Aquabacterium sp. | reverse complement strand
ATGCGGTAGCTGGTGTCCACCAGGCGGGCAGACTCGCCGCGACCGACCCGCCCCGCCAGCGCGGCTTTGGCCAAACCGGCACCGATGGAGGCGGCCACTTCGGCCACGGTCACGGGGCCTGGAAATTAACGCTTGGAGCCGTCAGGCAATTGGATGGAAATCATGGGGAACCTTCAGTATCTGGAGTGCGCCCGCAGTCAGGCTGCGAGGGACATGAAAAAAGCGCGGTGGACGCCGCGCTTTCTGAATGACAACAGGAAGACGAAAGCAGCGGCCAGCCGACTAGACCTCGGTCGAGGTGAAGGAAGTGGTCGAAGTTCGCGGTGTCATAACCGGATCTGCCTTTCTACGCTTCTTACCTGTTGCACAGGGCGCACCCAAACCTGGCGCCAACTCGCCTATTGTAGCGGCGAGCACGCACCTGTGCCTTATACCGATGCCGATGCCACCCGGTCGGATGTATGCTGGCGTGGCCCGAGGGTCGCTCTGGTGACGTTGGGCAGCCTCACGCCACTTCGAAAGACTGGATGAACACTCGACCCGCAACGCTGTTGAACCGGCCCGCGCCCCCCGCTCGCTTGCTGCTGCTGTGCGCCTGCCTGCCCTGGGTCGCGTACGCGCAAACCACTGAGGCCACGCCTGCCGGCAGCAACCCTGCCAGTGCCCAGATGGCTGCCGAGCCAGCCTCAGCACCGACACCCAACGAATCATTCATGAGCCGAACGCGCAGCGGTGTGCGCTCGTCCGTCGAGTGGCTGGCCAGCGGCGTCGACAGCTGGTTTGGTGACATTCCTTTTTCCGAAGGCGGCAAGGTCACCAACGGCGAGCTGGGACTGACGCTGTACAAACGTGAGGACGACTCCGCCAGCCTGGGCCTGCGCTTCAAGGCGCGCTTTCGCTTGCCCAATCTGGAGTCTTACCAGTATCTGTTCGTCGGCAACGACGACCGGCGTGAGATCGTCACCGACCAACCCGACACCTTCACCCGCCAGCAACAACTGCTGCGTGGCGACAACCGCGACAACGCGTTCTTCGCCGGGATCGGCGCCACCTTGCGTGACAACCTGGATGTGCGACTGGGGTTCCGTGGGGGTCTCAAGCCCTATGGCCAGGTGCGCTACCGCCACATCTGGGAGATGAGCCCGAAAGACCGAGTCGAATTTCGCGAGACCTTGTTCTACAGCGTGGCGGACCAACTGGGCTCGACCACGGCCCTGACGTACGAGCACTTCCTGACACCAAGCCTGACAGCGCGTTGGCTCAGCGCCATCACGGCGACCGCCAAAAGCAAGGATGCGGCCTGGTCCAGCAGTGCGGGCGTGTTCAAGGCCTTCGGGGGGCAACGGCAACTGTCGCTGGAGGCCTTGCTCAATGGGGTGATCGGGCAACCCGTTGGCGTGCAGGACTATGGCTTGCAGATGAAGTGGTCCCAACCGATTCACCAGGACTTCGTGATCGGCGAGGTCATCGTCGGGCATTTCTGGCCGCGCAGCGACCCTGCGTTGCCGAGGGATCGCGCCTGGGCCATCGGCACGGGCGTCAAATTGAAGTTCTGATCCACGTTCGACAGCACCAACGCAAAGAGCCACCCCGAGGGGTGGCTCTTTTCATTCCATCTGGCTTGAAGCCCGCTTGTGGCGAGCTTCAGCACACAGATCAGTGGAACTGTTCTTCTTCGGTCGAGCCGGTCAGGGCCTTCACGGAAGACGAGCCACCTTGGATCACGGTGGTCACGTCGTCGAAGTAGCCAGCGCCCACTTCTTGTTGGTGCGACACGAAGGTGTAACCCTTTTCGCGAGCTGCGAATTCGGGCTCTTGCACCATTTCGGTGTAGTGCTTCATGCCTTCGCCGCGAGCGTAAGCGTGGGCGAACTGGAACGTGTTGTACCAGTTGATGTGGATACCTGCCAGGGTGATGAACTGGTACTTGTAGCCCAGGCCCGACAGCTCTTCCTGGAAGGAAGCGATCTGCGAGTCGTTGAGGTTCTTCTTCCAGTTGAAGGAAGGCGAGCAGTTGTACGACAGCAGCTTGCCAGGGCAGGCGGCGTGCACGGCTTGAGCGAATTCACGGGCGAAGCCGATGTCAGGCACGCCAGTTTCACACCACACCAGGTCAGCGTACGGAGCGTAAGCAACGCCACGGCTGATGGCTTGCTCCAGACCGTTCTTGACGCGGTAGAAGCCTTCCTGGGTGCGCTCGCCAGTGACGAACGGCTTGTCGTTGTCGTCGCAGTCAGAAGTCAGCAGGTTGGCAGCTTCAGCATCGGTACGGGCCAGAACGATGGTGGGCACGCCCATCACGTCAGCAGCGAAACGCGCAGCGATCAGCTTCTCAACGGCTTCACGGGTAGGAACCAGCACCTTGCCGCCCATGTGACCGCACTTCTTGACAGCGGCCAGCTGGTCTTCGAAGTGAACGCCAGCAGCGCCCGAAGCGATCATGTTCTTCATCAGTTCGAAAGCGTTCAGAACGCCACCGAAACCGGCTTCAGCGTCAGCGACGATGGGCAGGAAGTAGTCGACGAAGCCTTCGTCACCGGGGTTGATGCCACGGCCCCACTGAATTTCGTCAGCGCGCTTGAAGGTGTTGTTGATGCGGCGAACCATGGTGGGCACCGAGTCGTACGCGTACAGCGACTGGTCGGGGTACATGGTTTCGGAGGTGTTGCCGTCAGCGGCAACTTGCCAGCCCGACAGGTACACAGCTTCCAGGCCAGCCTTGGCCTGTTGCATGGCTTGACCGGCGGTGATGGCGCCGAAAGCGTTCACGTAGCCCTTCTTGGCACCGCCGTTGACCTTTTCCCACAGCTTTTCAGCGCCGTTCTTGGCCAGGGTGTACTCAGGCTGCAGGCTGCCGCGCAGACGGACGACGTCAGCAGCGGAGTAGCCGCGCTTGACAAGCTTCCAGCGGGGGTTTTCGGCCCAGTCTTTTTCGAGGGCAGCGATTTGCTGTTCACGGGTGAGTTTCGTCATGACGAGATCTCCGGGGGAGTGTTGGTGAAACGGTGCGAGAAGTTGCCAGTCTAACGCGGTTTGCGGGTCTTGGCAAAGACTTATGTCTTATATAAGACATAACTTTTCATGGGGCGGTTGACCTGAGCGGCTCGGTGACGCGAATTGGCAACAACCCTTGGTGGCGGCAGCGACGGCGTCTGCAAAAAAGCCGCTCCGGAACACCAGAGCGGCTTTCAGTCAGGCCTCGCAGCGCAACCTTCTCAGTGCGACTTGGCAAACGCGGCCAGGCCGGAGGTGACTTCGGCCTTGGCGGCATCAATGCCGGCCCAGCCCGTGACCTTGACCCACTTGCCTGGCTCCAGGTCCTTGTAGTGCTCGAAGAAGTGCTTGATCTGCTGAATCAGCAATTCAGGCAGGTCTTCCAGCTTCTGGATGTTCTTGTACATCGGGCAGATCTTTTCGGTCGGTACGGCGACCAGCTTGGCGTCGCCGCCGGCCTCGTCTTCCATCTGCAGGATGCCCAGCGGACGGCAGGACACGACCACGCCCGGTTGCAGGGCAAAAGGCGTCACGACCAGCACATCGACGGGGTCGCCGTCGTCGGCGATGGTCTGAGGCACGTAGCCGTAGTTGCAGGGGTAGTGCATGGCCGTGCCCATGAAACGATCGACGAAGACCGCGCCGGTTTCATGATCAATCTCGTACTTGATCGGGTCGGCGTTGGCAGGGATTTCGATGATGACGTTGAAGACGTCGGGTGCCTTGGCACCGGCAGGAACATTGAGCAGGCTCATGATGGTTCGATCACAAGGTTAGGAAGGTGAAAGATGCGCAAGTGTAGGCGATGCCGTACAGGGGCATTTACACACCGATACGTCTATTTTGTTGCGGCGCACAAAAAACGCTTGCAATCATCTGTCGCTTGCCTATACTGGAGTCATGTTGCAACGCAGCAAAGCCAAACACAGGCGGCCGCAGTATGCAATCTACCTTTCTGTCATCACTCATTGGAGATCTCAACATGCTGACCGCTGAACAATTGCTCGCCGCACAAAAAGCCAACCTCGCCACCCTGTTCGACCTGGGCCAAAAGGCCTTCGAAGGCGTCGAAAAGATGATGGAGCTGAACCTGCAAGTCGCCAAGACTTCTTTTGAAGAAGCTTCCGACCACGCCAAGGCTGTGCTGGCTGTCAAGGATGCCCAAGAACTGCTGGCCCTGCAAGCCTCGCTGCTGCAACCCGCCGCTGAAAAGGCCGCCGCTTACAGCCGTCACCTGTACGACATCGCTTCGGGCACCAGCGCCGAAGTCAGCAAGCTGGCTGAGTCGCAAATGGCTGAAGCCCAAAGCAAGTTCGCCTCCGTGGTGGACAACGCTGTGAAGAATGCACCCGCCGGCACCGAGAACGCCGTTGTGTTGGTCAAGTCGGCTGTCGCCGCTGCCAACAACGCTTTCGAGTCGGTCCAAAAGGCCGCCAAGCAAGCTGCTGACGTTGCCGAAGCCAACTTCCAAGCCATCAGCAGCTCCGCTGTGAAGGCCACCCAGGCTGCCACCAGCAAGGCTCGCAAGTCGGCCTGATCGAACACACGCAGCGCGGCCTTGTGACCGCGTCTGACGCAACTTTACAAAGTTGGAAACGTCGGACGTGGAACTTTGCCCCGCTGCTGCAATCAGTCAGTGGACCGTTTTGGACGAACGGTCCTCCTGAAAGGTTGTCTCCTCGGTACCTCATGAACCTTTTCTAAGGTACCTTTCAAGCCCGATGGTTCGCCATCGGGCTTTTTTTATGATGTGGCCATGATTGCCTGGCTCGAACCCGACGACCCCCTCCCCGATACCGCGCTCGCGCTGGGACCGAACTCTGACGCGCCCGGCCTGCTGGCCGCCGGTCACGACCTGAGTCCGCGAAGGCTGACCGAGGCCTATCGGCGCGGGATCTTCCCCTGGTTCAGCGCTGGGCAACCGGTTCTGTGGTGGACCACCGACCCGCGCATGGTGCTGCCGGTGGCCGAGTTCAAGCTGTCGCGCTCCTTGCGCAAGACGGTTCAGGCCTTTCGCCGCACGCCGGGCTGCGACGTGCGCATAGACCACGACGCGGGGGCGGTGATGCGCGCCTGCGCCACCACCGAACGCCCCGGCCAGGATGGCACCTGGATCGTGCCGGACATGCGTGAGGTGTACGCTCAGTGGCACAGGGAAGGCGCCGTGCATTCGTTTGAAACGTGGGTGAACGGGGAGCTGGTGGGCGGCCTGTATGGCGTCAGCATCGGGCGGATGTTCTATGGCGAGTCGATGTTTGCGCGCCGCAGCGACGCCTCCAAGATTGCCCTGGCAGCGCTGGTGTGCTTTTGCCGGGCGCATGGCATCGAGGTGATCGACTGTCAGCAGGAGACCGCCCACCTGGCCTCGCTGGGGGCCAGACCCTGGCCGCGCGCGCGGTTTGAAGCCCATTTGCGTGCGGTGGTCGACCAGCCACGGCCCGGCCCTTGGACCTATGATGAGACCCTCTGGTCTTACCTGGATGCCCCGCCGGCGGGCCCCGCATCGTGACCCGCCTTCAAGAACTCCCTTTGGCGTCCCTGCAGTTTTACGCCACCGCGCCCTACCCTTGCAGCTATCTGGATGGGCGGCAGGCGCGCTCGCAAGTGGCCACGCCCAGCCAGTTGATCCACGCCGATGTGTACTCGGAACTGGTGCTCAATGGCTTTCGGCGCAGTGGCTTGTTCACCTATCGCCCGCATTGCGATGGCTGCCAGGCCTGCTTGCCCTTGCGCATTCCGGTGGCGCAGTTTGTACCGCGCCGAAGCCAGAAGCGGGCCTGGAAAGCCCATGCA